>NZ_JBYTDS010000018.1:0-59763 GCF_058791615.1 Bacillus sp. EB106-06-01-XG163 | reverse complement strand
ACACGGAAGTTAAGCTCTTCAGCGCCGATGGTAGTCGGGGGTTTCCCCCTGTGAGAGTAGGACGCCGCCAAGCTATCATTACGGTAAAGGCAGCTCATCATGAGCTGCCTTTTTTGTGTTTTTTTGCATACGTTATATAATAAGAGAAACATAACGATATGCCTTTTTGCAAAAGCAGGTTTTATGCTTGTGCAAAGTGGAAATAATAGAGATAGAGCGATACAGTTGAAAAATTTTGCGAAACACCTTATAGTAAGATTAAAGTCAAATATAGTCAAAGTCAATAAAGGAGGGGGTTGAGTGGGACATAATATTTCTGACATCATTGAACAGTACTTGAAACAAGTATTAGATCAAAATGGCAAAGAAATTTTAGAGATCAAACGCAGTGAAATCGCTGATAAATTTCAATGTGTTCCTTCCCAAATAAATTATGTCATCAACACCAGATTTACAAGTGAAAGAGGATATATTGTTGAAAGTAAACGGGGAGGCGGCGGTTATATTCGTATTATCAAAATTAAAATGAATAACGAAGTCGTCCTCATCAACAATATTATTTCGCAGATTCATACCCACTTGTCCCAAGCAGCCTCTGATGACATTATTCTCAGACTGTTAGAGGACGGAGTTATTTCGGAAAGAGAAGCTAAAATGATGGTGAGTGTAATGGATCGTTCAGTTCTATATATTGATTTGCCCGAACGGGATGAACTAAGAGCCAGAATGATGAAAGCAATGCTCACATCTTTAAAACTAAAGTAAGCGGGTGAAAAGATTGATTTGTCAAGAATGCAATGAGAGACCGGCCACTTTTCACTTTACGAAAGTTGTTAATGGGGAAAAACAAGAAGTTCATATTTGTGAACAATGTGCAAAAGAAAATAGCGATTCATACAGTATAAGTGGAAACCAAGGGTTCTCGATTCATAATTTATTATCAGGGCTGCTGAATATGGAGTCCTCATTTCAAAACACCGGCTCTCAAATGTTCGGCTATTCAGAGCAAGGGACAGCTTGTAAGAAATGCGGTATGACGTTTCAGCAGCTGAGAAAAACAGGGCGTTTCGGCTGTGCGGAATGTTACGATACGTTCTACAGCCAAATTACGCCGATCTTGCGAAAAGTTCACAGCGGGAATACGGTGCATGCTGGGAAAATTCCAAAACGAATAGGCGGAAACCTGCATGTAAGACGGCAAATGGAAATGTTAAAAAAAGAACTTGAATCTTTAATACACCACGAAGAGTTTGAAAGAGCAGCGGAGGTCAGAGATCAGATCCGATCGTTAGAGCAGAAGTTAAAAAGTAAAGACAGTGAGGGGGAACAAGGGTAATGTCGCTCAAGCATTTTATTCAGGACGCACTAAGCAATTGGATGAAGCAAAAGGGACCTGAAAGTGACATTGTACTCAGCAGCCGTATACGGTTGGCCCGAAACTTTGAAAATATAAAGTTTCCTGCCAGGTATACGAATGAAGAAGCCTCATCCATCATTCAGCAATTTGAAGATCATTTTTCAGGAAAAGAACTGCCTGATATCGGTCAATTTCATTTAATCAGAATGAGTGAAGCTCAGCCTTTGGAAAAACGGGTGCTGATGGAGAAACATCTGATCAGCCCGAATTTAACGGAATCCCCTTTTGGCGGCTGTCTGCTTTCTGAAAATGAAGAAGTCAGCATTATGTTAAATGAAGAAGATCATATCAGAATTCAATGCCTCTTCCCCGGCTTCCAGCTTCTCAACGCTATAAAAGCGGCGAACCAGGTTGATGACTGGATTGAGGAGAAAGTGGATTACGCCTTTGGAGAGAAGAGAGGGTACTTAACAAGCTGTCCTACAAATGTAGGGACGGGACTAAGGGCTTCAGTCATGATGCATTTGCCGGGTCTTGTATTAACTAGGCAAATGAATCGAATTATACCGGCAATTAACCAATTAGGTTTAGTTGTTAGAGGAATTTACGGTGAAGGCAGCGAAGCATTAGGAAATATCTTTCAAATTTCAAATCAAATCACACTCGGAAAATCAGAACAGGACATTGTAGATGATTTAAACAGTGTGGCTGCCCAGCTGATTGAGCAGGAACGTTCAGCCCGAGAAGCGCTTTACCAAACCTCGAAAATTGAATTGGAGGACCGGGTATTCAGATCATACGGCGTTTTATCCAATTGCCGTATGATTGAATCGAAGGAAACGGCGAAATGCCTTTCTGACGTTCGGCTGGGGATAGACCTGGGGATCATTAAAGGGCTATCAAGCAATATACTTAATGAACTGATGATTTTGACACAGCCGGGTTTTCTCCAGCAATATTCGGGCGGTGCATTACGGCCGAACGAAAGAGACGCGAGAAGAGCGGCGCTTATCAGGGAAAGGCTGCATTTAGAAATGAGTGCAAATAGACAGGAGGATGATTCGATATGATGTTTGGAAGGTTTACAGAGCGAGCTCAAAAGGTATTGGCACTGGCACAGGAAGAAGCACTGCGCTTAGGCCATAACAATATTGGAACTGAACATATCTTATTAGGTCTGGTTCGTGAAGGAGAAGGGATTGCGGCTAAAGCACTCCAAGCACTCGGACTCGGTTCGGATAAAATTCAGAAAGAAGTGGAGAGCTTAATCGGACGGGGACAGGAAATGTCTCAAACGATTCATTATACGCCAAGAGCAAAAAAAGTCATTGAGCTCAGCATGGATGAAGCCAGAAAGCTAGGACATTCTTATGTGGGAACAGAACACATACTTCTCGGACTGATTCGTGAAGGAGAAGGCGTAGCGGCGAGGGTTCTGAATAATCTCGGTGTCAGCTTGAATAAGGCGAGACAGCAAGTGCTGCAGCTTCTGGGAAGCAATGAGACGGGATCTTCTGCATCCGGTACGAACAGCAATGCAAACACGCCGACGCTGGACAGTCTGGCGCGTGATTTAACTGCGATTGCGAAGGAAGACAGTCTTGATCCGGTTATCGGCCGAAGCAAAGAAATTCAGCGTGTTATTGAGGTATTAAGCCGCAGAACGAAGAATAACCCCGTTCTTATCGGAGAACCGGGTGTAGGTAAAACTGCGATTGCTGAAGGCCTCGCACAGCAGATCATCAATAATGAAGTGCCGGAAATTTTACGTGATAAACGCGTAATGACATTAGACATGGGTACGGTTGTAGCCGGTACGAAATACCGCGGAGAATTTGAAGACCGCTTGAAAAAAGTAATGGATGAAATACGTCAGGCCGGCAATATTATTTTATTCATTGACGAACTGCATACACTGATCGGAGCGGGGGGAGCAGAAGGTGCGATTGACGCGTCGAATATCTTAAAACCTTCACTGGCCCGCGGAGAGCTTCAATGCATCGGTGCGACAACGCTTGATGAATACCGTAAATATATCGAAAAAGACGCCGCTCTCGAGCGCCGTTTCCAGCCGATTCAGGTGGATCAGCCCTCAGCCGATGAAAGCATTCAAATTTTAAAAGGGCTTCGTGACCGCTATGAAGCGCATCACCGCGTATCCATTACCGATGAAGCGATTGAAGCGGCGGTAAAATTGTCCGACCGTTATATTTCTGACCGCTTCCTTCCGGATAAAGCGATCGATTTAATTGATGAAGCGGGTTCAAAAGTGCGTCTCCGTTCTTTCACAACGCCTCCGAACTTAAAAGAGCTTGAGCAGAAACTCGATGAAGTTCGCAAGGAAAAAGACGCTGCCGTTCAGAGCCAGGAGTTTGAAAAAGCGGCTTCCCTTCGTGATACGGAGCAGCGCCTGAGAGAACAGGTGGAAGACACGAAAAAAACGTGGAAAGAAAAACAAGGCCAGGAGAACTCCGAAGTTTCTGTAGAGGATATTGCGATGGTTGTATCCAGCTGGACCGGGGTGCCTGTATCTAAAATTGCCCAAACGGAAACAGATAAGCTTCTCAATATGGAAAACATTCTGCACTCCCGCGTCATCGGCCAGGATGAAGCTGTTGTAGCCGTTGCAAAGGCCGTCAGACGTGCAAGAGCCGGTCTGAAGGACCCGAAACGCCCGATTGGTTCATTCATCTTCCTAGGCCCTACAGGCGTTGGGAAGACAGAGCTGGCAAGAGCGCTGGCGGAATCCATTTTCGGTGATGAGGAAGCGATGATCAGAGTGGATATGTCCGAATACATGGAGAAACACTCGACTTCACGTCTTGTCGGTTCTCCTCCGGGATATGTCGGCTATGATGAAGGCGGTCAGCTGACAGAAAAAGTGAGAAGAAAACCTTATTCTGTCGTATTGCTTGATGAAATTGAAAAAGCGCATCCTGATGTGTTTAACATACTCCTGCAAGTGCTTGAAGACGGACGCTTGACTGATTCAAAAGGACGCACTGTGGATTTCCGCAACACGATCCTGATTATGACGTCAAACGTCGGAGCGAGCGAGCTGAAACGCAACAAATATGTGGGCTTCAATGTGCAGGATGAATCACAAAACCATAAAGACATGAAAGACAAAGTAATGGGAGAGCTGAAGCGTGCCTTCAGACCTGAGTTTATCAACCGGATTGACGAAATTATCGTCTTCCACTCCCTTGAGAAAAAACATCTTACAGACATCGTGTCGCTTATGTCTGATCAGTTAACAAAACGTCTGAAAGAACAAGATCTCTCTATCGAGCTGACGGATGCTGCAAAAGCAAAAGTGGCAGAAGAGGGCGTCGATTTGGAATACGGTGCACGTCCGTTAAGAAGAGCGATTCAAAAGCATGTGGAGGACCGGTTATCAGAAGAACTCCTCAGAGGCAATATTGATAAAGGCCAGCACATTGTTCTTGATGTTGAGGACGGCGAATTTGTCGTAAAAACAACTGCTAAAACGAACTAATATAGTGACAAACATGAGGCATACGTAAGCAAGTGTATGCCTCACTTTGTTATATAGAGAAATATTCGATAAGGAAGAGGTCTTACAACATATATGGCTAAATCAAAAACAAAATTCATCTGCCACTCATGCGGTTATGAATCCGCAAAATGGATGGGAAAGTGCCCGGGCTGCGGGGCTTGGAATACAATGGTGGAAGAAACCATAAAAAAAGCGCCGGCGAATCGGCGGGCGGCTTTCTCCCACTCCGTTCAAACCGTCCAGAAACCATCACCCATTACATCAATTGAAACATCGGAAGAACCCCGCGTTCAAACAAAGCTCGAAGAATTCAACAGAGTGCTTGGCGGCGGCGTTGTGAAAGGCTCGTTAGTATTAATCGGCGGCGATCCCGGGATCGGAAAATCAACGCTCCTTCTCCAAGTATCCGCACAATTAGCTGATACGGCCGGCAGCGTGCTTTACATTTCAGGGGAAGAATCCGTGAAGCAAACGAAGCTGCGCGCCGACAGACTTGGAATCAACAGCCAAATGTTACATGTTTTATCTGAAACCGATATGGAGTATATTTCGTCTGCTATACAAGAGATGAAACCCGCATTTGTTGTCGTAGACTCCATTCAGACCGTTTACCAAAGTGATATCACCTCAGCTCCCGGCAGTGTATCACAAGTAAGAGAGTGTACGGCCGAATTGATGAAAATTGCGAAAACAAACGGCATACCTATTTTTATCGTCGGGCACGTCACAAAAGAAGGATCGATCGCGGGGCCGAGATTGCTTGAGCACATGGTCGATACCGTTCTATACTTTGAAGGAGAGCGGCACCATACATTCCGTATTTTGCGGGCCGTAAAAAACCGTTTCGGCTCCACAAATGAAATGGGCATCTTTGAAATGCGGGAAGAGGGGCTTACGGAAGTGCTGAACCCTTCTGAAATTTTCTTGGAAGAGCGTTCTGCCGGGGCATCGGGTTCGAGTATCGTTGCGTCAATGGAAGGAACGAGACCGATTCTGGTTGAAATCCAGGCGCTCATTTCACCGACCAGTTTTGGAAACCCGCGCCGCATGGCTACAGGCATTGACCACAACAGGGTATCGTTAATTATGGCTGTGCTTGAGAAGCGGGTGGGTCTTTTGCTTCAAAATCAAGATGCGTATTTAAAGGTCGCCGGCGGGGTCAAACTGGATGAACCGGCGATTGATTTGGCAGTAGCCGTCAGCATTGCCTCAAGCTTCAGAGATACACCGCCGAATCCCGCAGATTGCTTTATCGGTGAAGTGGGTCTGACAGGAGAAGTCCGCAGGGTGTCAAGAATCGAACAGCGCGTAAAGGAAGCGGCAAAACTCGGCTTCAAGCGCATGATTATACCTGAGGCGAATGCAGACGGGTGGACAATACCAAAAGGGATTGAGGTTGTCGGAGTAGCAAATGTTGCAGAAGCGCTTCGTACTTCATTAGGAGGATCATAATAGATGGAAAAAGAGAAAAAAGGGGCGAAACAAGAGCTTGACCTGTCTGCAATTCTGCAGTTCGTTGCACCGGGCACCCCGCTCAGAGCCGGGATAGAGAATGTACTTCGGGCAAATACAGGCGGCCTGATTGTTGTCGGATACAATGATAAGGTAAAGCAAGTCGTGGATGGCGGTTTTCATATTAATACATCATTTGCGCCCGCTCACTTATACGAGCTGGCCAAAATGGACGGTGCCATTATTTTAAGTGATTCCGGCCAGAAAATTCTTTATGCGAATACGCAGCTTATGCCGGAGGCGACCATTTCTTCTTCAGAAACGGGAATGAGGCACCGTACGGCGGAACGGGTGGCGAAGCAGACCGGCTGTCTCGTCATCGCCATTTCAGAGCGCAGAAATGTCATTACGTTATATCAGGACAGCATGAAGTACACACTAAAGGACATAGGTTTTATTTTAACAAAGGCAAATCAGGCCATTCAAACGCTCGAGAAGTATAAAACCATCTTAGACAAAACGATTACGGCTTTAAACGCATTAGAGTTTGAGGAGCTTGTGACATTCAGTGACGTGCTGTCCGTCATGCATCGATATGAAATGGTGCTCCGAATAAAAAATGAAATCAATATGTATATTAAAGAACTCGGAACGGAAGGCCACTTAATCCGTCTGCAGGTGATTGAACTGATTACGGACATGGAAGAAGAGGCGGCACTTTTCATTAAAGACTATGTCAAAGAAAAAATCAAAGATCCGTTCGTGCTGTTAAAAGAGCTTCAGGATATGTCCAGCTATGACCTGCTTGATGATTCCATTCTGTTTAAGCTGCTTGGATATCCGGCTTCTACCAATATTGATGATTATGTGCTCCCGAGAGGATACAGGCTGCTGAACAAAATTCCGCGTCTGCCGATGCCGATTGTTGAAAATGTGGTTGAGGCGTTCGGATTTTTGCCAAGCATAACGGAAGCCACTGTAGAAGAGCTTGATGATGTTGAGGGTATCGGCGAAGTGCGCGCCAAAAAAATCAAAAAAGGCTTAAAACGCCTTCAGGAAAAACACTATATAGATAGACAGCTTTAAGAATCGCTTAAACCTGTCGGAATCCGGGTATATTATTGTTAGTTTTTGTTTATTCTGAATTTGTAGGCTCTGACCCAGTCTGCTGAAAAAATGCTACTTAAAAGGAGGTGGAGGTATGTTAAAACGAATAGTTCAGGCGTTCTTCATTATTGTGGGCGGCGTTGTCGGTATCTTTTTAATACCTGAATTGTTTGTACTGTCAAATATACAGGACATACCTTTAATAACAAACGCATATACGTCTGCTGCAATTGGTGCTATTATCTTTTTTCTCATCAGTATATGGACGACAGAATATGTGATTAATTGGGTAAAATGGATTGAAGATTCTTTGCTGAGAGCTCCGGTGCCGGATCTGTTATTCGGGAGTCTCGGATTGGTTTTTGGACTTATCATCGCATATCTCATTGTAAACGTGATTCCGCTGGACAATATTCCGTACCGTATATTCAGCACTATCATTCCGGTCTTTCTGGCTTTCTTTCTCGGTTACCTGGGCTTCCAAGTCGGATTTAAGAAAAAGGATGAACTGATCAGTCTTTTCTCCATTTCTGCAAGAATGCAGAAGAAAAAGGGAAGTGCTGATGAGGAGCAGGAGGAACAGGATAAAAGGCTGAAAATCTTGGATACAAGTGTTATTATTGATGGGAGAATTGCAGATATTTGTCAGACGGGCTTTTTAGAAGGCGTCATTGTCATTCCTCAATTTGTGCTGGAGGAATTACAGCATATCGCTGATTCTTCAGATGTTTTAAAACGTAACAGAGGACGCCGCGGACTGGATATCTTGAATCGCATTCAAAAGGAACTGGATATTACGGTTGAAATTTATGAAGGCGACTTCGAGGACATTCAGGAGGTTGACAGCAAGCTTGTCAAACTTGCGAAGCTGACATCCGGCGTCGTTGTGACGAATGATTTTAATTTAAATAAAGTATGTGAGCTTCAGAAGGTTGCGGTACTGAATATTAATGACCTTGCAAACGCGGTGAAGCCGGTTGTGCTTCCGGGCGAAGAGATGAATGTGCAGGTGATTAAGGACGGGAAAGAGCATAATCAAGGTGTGGCTTACTTGGATGACGGGACGATGATTGTTGTGGAAGAAGGCCGCAATTATATAGGGAAACATATTGATGTGCTCGTAACCAGCGTACTGCAGACAGCGGCGGGACGAATGATTTTTGCCAAGCCCAAGCTGCTTGAGAAAGCTCTTTAAGAGGGAGTTCATATGGAGTATGTTGTCGTTATTCCGGCTGCCGGACAAGGAAAACGGATGAAGGCCGGGAAAAATAAGCTGTTCATCAGCTTAAAAGGTGCGCCTGTTATTATACACACACTGCGGGTTTTTGAAAGCCACGCACCCTGTCAGAAAATAATCCTGGTGATAAACGAGAGTGAACGGGAAGATTTTCGCCAGCTGCTGGCCCAATTTCCGATTCAGACGGAAATTGAGCTTGTTACCGGAGGTGCGGAGCGTCAGCACAGTGTATACGAAGGACTGAAAGTGATTGATAAGGAATCGGTCGTCCTTGTTCATGACGGAGCGCGCCCGTTTGTCACACATCAGCATATCGATAAGCTCGTGGAAACAGCAGAGGAGGCGGGAGCGGCTGTCCTGGCTGTTCCTGTGAAAGACACGATAAAACGGGCGGAAGGCTCCCGGGTTGCGGAGACCTTTGATCGTTCAAGCTTGTGGGCCGTTCAAACGCCGCAGGCTTTTCGTCTTTCTTTATTGAAGACGGCGCATATGGAAGCGGAAAACAAAGGCTTCTTAGGGACGGATGACGCCAGCCTCGTCGAGCGTCTTGATGGATATCAGGTGAGTATCGTTGAAGGCAGCTATACCAATATTAAGCTGACAACGCCGGATGACCTGATATTTGCGGAAGCAATCATGAAAGCGGAAAGTGGGAATCATAATGTTTAGAATCGGACAAGGATTTGATGTGCATCAATTAACGGAAGGCCGTCCTCTCATCATCGGCGGAATTGAAATTCCTTATGAAAAGGGGCTGCTCGGACATTCAGATGCTGATGTATTGCTGCATACAGTCGCAGACGCGTGTCTCGGAGCGGCAGGTGAAGGAGATATCGGCAAGCATTTCCCGGATACTGATCCGGAATTCAAGGATGCGGACTCTTTTAAGCTGCTTCAGCATGTCTGGAACATTGTAAAAGAAAAAGGGTACGTACTCGGAAATATAGACTGCACGATTATTGCGCAAAAGCCGAAAATGGCGCCGCATATTGATGCTATGAGAAAACGGATAGCGGAAGGCCTTGAGGCGGACGTCTCTCAAGTAAACGTAAAAGCGACGACAACAGAAAAGCTCGGGTTTACCGGAAGAGCCGAAGGAATTGCCGCTCAGGCGACCGTTCTGATCCAAAAAGCCTGATCATTGTTTTGATGCCCGGTCTATTTGGTGGTAGAATAGATACATATATTCGGCTAGAGGCTACAGACGAGATGAAAGGAAGTATTTGAACATGGGAAATGAAGTACGCGTTCGTTATGCACCGAGTCCGACCGGACATTTGCATATCGGTAACGCCAGAACGGCGCTTTTTAACTATTTATTTGCCCGCAGCCAAGGCGGAAAGTTTATTATCC
This sequence comes from Bacillus sp. EB106-06-01-XG163, assembly GCF_058791615.1. Lineage (NCBI taxonomy): Bacteria > Bacillati > Bacillota > Bacilli > Caryophanales > Bacillaceae > Bacillus > Bacillus sp. EB106-06-01-XG163. The sequence goes on along the minus strand of NZ_JBYTDS010000018.1, from coordinate 49,737 downwards.
GGATTGAGGATACGGACAAAAAGCGAAATATTGAAGGCGGAGAGCAAAGCCAGCTCAACTATTTGAAATGGCTCGGCATGGACTGGGATGAAAGTGTGGATATCGGCGGAGAATACGGCCCGTACCGCCAGTCTGAGCGTAACGACATTTACAAAAAGTACTATGAAGAGCTTCTTGAAAAAGGGCTTGCTTATAAATGTTTCTGTACGGAAGAAGAACTTGAGAAAGAACGTGAAGAGCAAATCGCCCGCGGGGAAATGCCGCGCTATTCCGGCAAACACAGAAACCTGACTCAGGAAGAGCAGGAGCAGTTTTTAGCCGAAGGCAGACAGCCGAGCATCCGTTTCCGCGTGCCGGAAGGGAAAATCATCGCATTTAACGATATCGTAAAAGGCGAGATTTCTTTTGAATCAGACGGCATCGGCGACTTTGTCATCGTCAAAAAAGACGGAACACCGACGTATAACTTTGCCGTCGCGATTGACGATTACTTAATGAAAATGACGCACGTGCTCCGCGGTGAGGATCACATTTCAAATACACCGAAACAGATCATGATTTTCCAGGCATTCGGCTGGGATGTTCCTGTCTTCGGACATATGACGCTTATCGTAAACGAAAGCCGCAAAAAATTAAGTAAACGTGATGAATCAATTATCCAGTTTATTGAGCAGTATGATGAGCTGGGTTACCTGCCTGAAGCGCTGTTTAACTTTATCGGACTTCTCGGCTGGTCTCCCGTCGGTGAAGAAGAGCTTTTCACAAGAGAACAATTCATTGAAATTTTTGATGTAAATCGTTTGTCTAAGTCACCGGCTCTGTTTGATATGCATAAACTGAAATGGGTCAACAACCAATACGTCAAAGCGCTGGATCTTGATCAAGTGGTTGAGCTGACCCTGCCGCACCTGCAAAAAGCAGGAAAAGTCGGCACTGAGCTTTCTGCCGAGGAGCAGGAATGGGTTCGTAAATTAATTTCTCTTTACCATGAGCAATTGAGCTACGGCGCTGAAATTGTCGAGCTGACTGATTTGTTCTTTAAAGATGAGATCGAGTATAATCAAGAGGCAAAAGCCGTTCTGGAAGAGGAACAGGTGCCTGAAGTGCTCAGCGTATTTGCTGCGAAGCTTGAAGAGCTTGAAGAATTTACGCCTGAGCTGATCAAAGCCTCAATCAAAGCTGTTCAGAAAGAAACAGGCCATAAAGGCAAAAAGCTGTTCATGCCGATTCGCGTAGCGGTTACCGGTCAGACACACGGTCCTGAGCTTCCGCAGGCCATTGAGCTGATCGGCAGAGAAACAGCCGTCAGACGCCTGAAAAGCATTTAAATATACGATTGTTGACAGGGAAGAGTATAAAACAATGACCATTACAGAAAGAATCTTCATCGGCTGAGAGAGATTCATGCGTCATGTTTTAGAAGTGCGCCCTTAAGACCTTTGAAGAACATTTCTGCGGAAATCAGTATTTAAAGGCGGCCGCCGCCGTTACCGGCTTTTAAGTTGGGAAAACAGTGACTTGTTTTTCAAACAGAGTGGAACCGCGCGGTAAAAGCGTCTCTGTCATGTTTACATGCAGAGACGCTTTTTTTATAGGCGGAAAAACAGACTGGAGCGGGGAGAGAATGGGGGGAAGCATGTGTTTTTTAAAATGCTAAAAGAAGACATAGATACAGTGTTCGATCAAGATCCGGCAGCAAGAAGCTATTTCGAAGTTGTTTTAACTTATTCTGGTTTACATGCTATATGGGCGCATCGGATTGCACATGCTTTATATAAACGGAGATTTTTCTTCCTGGCGCGCTTGATATCACAGATTGCCCGTTTCTTTACCGGAATTGAAATCCATCCCGGCGCGACCATCGGGAGAAGGTTTTTCATTGACCACGGTATGGGGGTCGTCATAGGGGAAACATGTGAAATCGGCAATAACGTGACGGTATTCCAAGGTGTCACTCTCGGGGGAACGGGAAAAGAAAAGGGGAAGCGGCATCCGACCATAAAAGATGATGCTTTAATTGCAACCGGAGCGAAGGTGCTCGGCTCTATTACGGTCGGGCAGGGTTCTAAAGTAGGGGCCGGTTCCGTTGTGCTTCGTGATGTTCCCGACTTTTCAACCGTTGTCGGCATACCTGGAAAAGTCGTCATTCAGAACGGAAGAAAAATCAAACGCGATCTCAATCACCAAGACTTGCCCGATCCGGTTGCTGACAGGTTAAGAGCATTGGAGCAGCAGATTTTTGAACTGCAGGCTGAACTGGAAGATAAAAAAGAAAGGATCAACCAAAAATGACCATTACACTTTATAATACATTGACACGGAAAAAAGAAACATTCGTTCCTCTTGAGGAAGGCAAAGTAAAAATGTACGTGTGCGGACCGACTGTATACAACTATATTCATATCGGCAACGCCCGTCCGGCGATTGTGTATGATACAGTACGCAACTATTTAGAGTATAAAGGATACGATGTTCAATACGTATCGAATTTCACCGATGTTGACGACAAACTGATTAAGGCGGCCAACGAGCTCGGCGAGGACGTCCCGACCGTTTCTGAACGGTTCATTAAAGCGTATTTTGAAGATGTGGGCGCCCTCGGATGCCGGAAAGCGGATCTTCACCCCCGGGTCATGGAAAACATGGGTGCCATTATTGAATTTGTCAGCGAACTGATTAAAAAAGGCTACGCTTATGAATCAGAAGGCGACGTCTATTTCAAAACAAGGGCCTTCGAAGGGTACGGCAAGCTATCTCAGCAATCAATTGATGAACTCAGATCAGGCGCGCGTATCCGTGTCGGCGAGAAGAAAGAGGATGCGCTGGACTTTGCTCTTTGGAAAGCTGCTAAGGACGGAGAAATTTCATGGGATAGCCCTTGGGGAAAAGGCCGCCCGGGCTGGCATATTGAATGCTCCGCAATGGTGAAAAAGTATTTGGGTGACGAAATCGATATTCATGCCGGCGGTCAGGACCTGACATTCCCGCACCATGAAAACGAAATCGCCCAATCTGAAGCATTAACAGGCAAGACATTCGCAAAATACTGGCTTCACAACGGATATATCAATATCGATAATGAGAAAATGTCAAAATCGCTCGGCAACTTTGTTTTGGTGCACGATATCATTAAGCAATATGACCCGCAGCTTTTGAGATTTTTCATGCTGTCCGTTCATTACCGCCACCCGATCAACTATTCGGAAGAGCTGCTTGAGAAAACAAAAAACGCGTTTAACCGCCTGAAGACGGCCTACAGTAATTTAAACCATCGTTTGATTAGCAGCACGAATCTGACTGACAATGATGAGGAATGGCTCGCTAAAATCGAAGAGCACCGCACTGCGTTTGAAGAAGCAATGGATGATGATTTTAATACGGCGAATGCGATTTCCGTTTGGTTTGATCTGGCGAAGCTCGCCAATTACTACATGCAGGAAGACAATACGGCGGATCACGTCATTAAAGCCTTTATCAGCATGTTTGACAGAATCGGATCTGTTCTCGGACTTACGCTCGGCGAAGAAGAGCTTGTCGACGAAGAGATTGAAGAGTTGATTGAGAAGAGAAATGAAGCCCGCCGCAATCGCGATTTTGCTTTGTCAGACCAGATTCGCGATCAGCTGAAAAGCATGAATATCATTCTTGAAGATACGGCCCAGGGAACTCGCTGGAAGCGGGGAGAGTAAGCGGATGCTTCAATTTGAACAAATCAAAGATTCAAAGCAGTTAAACGGTCTTGCGCTTGCTTATATGGGTGATGCCATTTTTGAAATATACGTCCGGCATCACCTGCTTAAGCAGGGCTTTACGAAACCGAATGACCTTCATAAGAAGGCGAGCCGGATTGTATCGGCAAAATCACAGGCAGACATATTGTTCCGCCTTCAGGACGAATCCTTTTTCACGGAGGAAGAGGAAGCCGTGCTGAGAAGAGGCAGAAACGCGAAATCAGGGACGACGCCTAAAAACACAGATGTACAGACGTACCGCCATAGTACAGCTTTTGAGGCTTTACTCGGATACCTTTTTCTTGAGAAAAGAGAAGAAAGACTGAATCAGCTGATTGCTGAGGCTATACAAGTCGGGACGTCAGGGAGGAAAACAAATGAGTCAGCAACATGATTACGTCATAGGAAAAAACGCGGTGATTGAGACGTTGAAGTCAGATCGCAAGCTGTATAAGTTATGGATGGCGGAAAACACAGTAAAAGGACAGGCCCAGCAAGTTATGGAGCTTGCTAAAAAGCGCGGCGTCACCATTCAATTTGTACCGAGGAAAAAACTCGATCAGATGGTGGAGGGGCAGCATCAGGGTGTTGTCGCCCAGGTGGCGGCATATGAATATGCACAATTAGACGAATTATATAAAAGAGCGGAAGAGAGAAACGAACAGCCTTTCTTTCTCATACTGGACGAGCTGGAAGACCCTCATAATCTCGGTTCCATCATGAGAACGGCTGACGCTGTCGGTGCACACGGCATCGTGATTCCGAAACGCAGAGCGGTCGGACTGACTTCGACGGTCGCAAAAGCTTCGACCGGTGCGATTGAACACATTCCCGTCGTGAAGGTGACCAACCTTGCCCGGACACTTGATGAAATGAAGGAGCGGGGGATTTGGGTCGTCGGAACGGATGCATCCGCCCGGGAAGACTACCGCTCTATGGACGGCAAGATGCCTTTGGCGCTCGTTATCGGAAGCGAAGGCAGAGGAATGGGCCGGCTTGTGAAAGAGAAATGTGATTTTCTCATTAAGCTTCCGATGGCCGGAAAAGTCACGTCTCTGAATGCGTCGGTAGCGGCCGGCCTTCTCATGTATGAAGTCTACCGGAAGCGCAATCCTTTAGGGGAATGAAGACAGATGGACATCCTGTTAGTAGACGGATACAACATGATTGGAGCTTGGCCGCAGCTAAAGGATTTAAAAGCGAACAGTTTTGAAGAAGCGAGAGATGTACTGATCCAGAAGATGGCGGAATATCAGTCCTACACGGGAATCAGAGTCATTGTGGTGTTTGACGCACACCTGGTAAAAGGCATAGAGAAAAAACAAACGAATCACAGAGTCGAAGTGATTTTCACACGGGAGAATGAAACGGCGGATGAGCGGATCGAGAAGCTTGCCCAGGCGCTGAATAATATTGCGACACAGATTCATGTCGCAACCTCCGATTATACGGAGCAGTGGGCGATTTTCGGACAAGGGGCTCTCCGTAAATCCGCCCGGGAGCTCCTGAGGGAAGTGGATACGATAGAACGCCGGATTCAAAGGCGGGTTTCAAAGATCACTTCTGAAAAACCACCGGGTAAAATCGAGCTGTCCGAAGAGGTTTTGAAAACGTTTGAAAAGTGGCGCCGAGGCGGTCTGGATTAGGTTGACGCTTTTTCGCCCATTAATGTATAATATTTCTATCTACGTGCGCCGGGGGGATCGCAGTGAATCTACAGAACAGCAAGGGAAAGTTCAACAAAGTGCAATTTTGCCAGTTGGAGGACGAGCAGGTCATTGAAAAGGTTCATGTTGGGGATAGTGATGCGTTAGATTACTTGATTACGAAGTACCGTAATTTTGTACGGGCGAAAGCAAGGTCTTATTTTTTAATAGGGGCCGACAGAGAAGATATTGTACAGGAAGGGATGATAGGCTTATATAAGTCTATCCGAGACTTTAGAGAGGACAAGCTTACTTCATTTAAAGCTTTTGCAGAATTATGCATTACCCGCCAGATTATTACCGCAATAAAGACAGCTACCCGTCAGAAACACATTCCTTTAAATTCCTATGTTTCTTTAGACAAACCTATTTTTGATGAAGAATCTGACAGAACACTGCTTGATGTCATTTCAGGCGCTAAAACGTTAAATCCTGAAGAGATGATTATTAATCAGGAAGAATTTGATGATATCGAAATGAAAATGGGAGAACTGCTGAGCGATCTGGAGAGAAAGGTGCTTGTTTTGTACTTGGACGGAAGAAGTTACCAAGAGATTTCAGATGACTTAAACCGACACGTAAAATCAATCGATAATGCCCTGCAGCGCGTGAAGCGCAAGCTTGAAAAGTATTTAGAAATAAGAGAGATCAGCCTGTAGCAGGTTTCTGTGTCATATTGACAGAATTTTTCTGACTGTGCTATTTTATTAAGATAAATGAATGTTTAGGAAAAGGTGTAACGACATGAGAAAAAAGATTACGCTGGCATGCAAAACATGCGGAAATCGTAATTATACGACAATGAAAAGCTCTGCATCAGCGGCTGAGCGGTTAGAAGTTAAGAAGTACTGCAGCACTTGCAATTCACATACAGCTCATTTAGAAACAAAATAGTGTTCGCTTTTTAAATTGTGGAGGTCTTTTACATGCGCATGATGAGTTTCTTTAAAGATGTTGGGAAAGAAATGAAAAAGGTTAGCTGGCCTAAAGGCAAAGAGTTAACGCGCTATACGATCACGGTGATTTCAACGGTTATCTTTTTTGTTATCTTTTTTGCCCTCCTTGATACAGGAATTTCTCAATTAATTCGTTTAATAGTTGAATAATGATCAGCAATACGTGCTATAATAGATCATAATATCGTTTGCCAAAACCCGTTCAGCGGGTTTTTTATTGTGTTGTTGAAAAAAGGATTCATAGGCCCTGAGCCTATTTTTTGTTTTACACTTCATTTTTAAATGCGGGGAGGGAAGGACTGCAGAGTCCTGATAGAATGGAAAAGAATTGGTATGTTGTTCATACGTATTCCGGTTATGAAAACAAAGTAAAAGCGAACCTTGAAAAACGTGTGGAATCAATGGGAATGCAGGATAAAATTTTCCGCGTTGTCGTCCCTGAAGAAGAAGAGACTGATATTAAGAACGGCAAGAAAAAAGTAGTCAAAAAGAAAGTGTTCCCGGGTTATGTGCTTGTTGAAATCGTCATGACTGATGATTCCTGGTATGTGGTCCGCAACACGCCGGGCGTTACCGGATTCGTCGGATCAGCCGGTTCAGGCTCAAAGCCGACTCCGCTTCTTCCTGGCGAAGCGGAAACCATCTTAAAACGCATGGGCATGGATGAGCGGAAAACCGACATTGATTTTGAATTGAATGAGACAGTCAAAGTCATAGACGGACCTTTCGCCAACTTTACAGGATCAATTGAAGAGATTGATTATGATAAGAGCAAAGTGAAAGTATTCGTTAACATGTTCGGCCGTGAAACGCCGGTTGAACTGGAATTTACCCAGATCGACAAATTGTAATGTGAAAAAACTTGAAATTGCTATATATTAATGATAATATAGCAAAGGTACGTCTTGGACTAATCCAAGGCAGCTAGCTTGATATTTCGTCATTCATATAAAGAATGAAACCTTGAGTGGGAGGGTTTACCCTATTACCACATCACGGACTTAAGGAGGTGTGTCTCGTGGCTAAAAAAGTAGTAAAAGTTGTAAAATTGCAAATTCCTGCTGGAAAAGCTAACCCAGCGCCGCCAGTTGGACCTGCACTAGGTCAAGCCGGTGTAAATATCATGGGATTCTGTAAGGAGTTTAACGCTCGTACAGCTGACCAAGCTGGTTTAATCATTCCTGTTGAAATTTCGGTTTACGAAGACCGTTCATTTACATTTATTACAAAAACTCCGCCTGCTGCAGTATTGCTTAAAAAAGCAGCTGGAATTGAGTCTGGTTCTGGTGAACCAAACCGTAATAAAGTGGCAACCGTTAAGCGCGATAAGGTTCGCGAAATCGCTGAAACGAAAATGCCTGACTTAAACGCAGCAGACGTTGAAGCGGCAATGCGCATGGTTGAAGGTACTGCCCGCAGTATGGGTATCGTTATCGAGGATTAATTTGTTTCTTGTCGGGTTGCGAGTTTTCACAAGTTCGCAACCCTTATTCGTGGGAGGTTATTCCGCTATAACCACATAAGGAGGAAATTTTAAAATGGCTAAAAAAGGTAAAAAGTACGTTGAAGCTGCGAAGCTTGTAGACCGTGCGAAAGCTTATGATGTCGCTGAAGCAGTGGCGCTTACTAAAAAAACAAACACAGCTAAATTCGACGCTACAGTTGAAGTTGCTTTTCGTTTAGGGGTTGACCCTCGTAAAAACGATCAGCAAATCCGCGGTGCAGTTGTACTTCCTAACGGAACTGGTAAAACTCAGCGCGTGCTTGTATTCGCTAAAGGCGAAAAAGCAAAAGAAGCTGAAGCTGCCGGTGCAGACTACGTTGGCGATTCTGATTACATCGCGAAAATCCAGCAAGGCTGGTTCGAATTCGATGTAATCGTTGCGACTCCTGACATGATGGGTGAAGTCGGTAAAATCGGTCGTGTGCTTGGACCAAAAGGTCTTATGCCAAACCCTAAAACAGGAACTGTTACATTCGAAGTGGAAAAAGCAATCGGCGAAATCAAAGCTGGTAAAGTAGAATACCGCGTTGACAAAGCTGGTAACATCCATGTTCCGATCGGAAAAGTTTCTTTCGAGGATGAAAAACTTGTTGAGAACTTCACAACAATGTATGATACAATCCTGAAAGCAAAACCGGCTGCGGCTAAAGGTGTTTACGTGAAAAACGTTGCCGTTACTTCTACTATGGGCCCTGGTGTCAAAGTAGACGCTTCTACTTTCAACGTAAAATAATATTTGACTTTAGATCAGCATTCTGATATGATTCAAAATGTTGTAAAATATAATATGTCATTTATACCGTAGACAGCAGGGGCCGTTAAGGCTTAATATCCTGCCGAGGTGTATATATATCACAGCTATTACGTTACGTATGCTTGTATATACAGCCTCCATGTCCACATGGAGGCTTTTTATATGAAATCGTCGTCACAGTCGTGATCACCTAGCGGTATAAGTGTTACACAAAATCTACAGGAGGTGTAACCATGAGCAGCGCAATTGATACAAAAAAAGTTGTTGTTGAAGAGATTGCTTCTAAACTGAAAGAAAGCAAATCAACGATCATCGTTGACTACCGCGGACTTAACGTTTCTGAAGTAACTGAACTCCGTAAACAGCTTCGCGAAGCTAACGTAGAGTTCAAAGTGTACAAAAACACAATGACTCGCCGTGCGGTTGAACAAGCTGAACTTGATGGTTTGAATGATGTCTTAACTGGACCGAATGCGATCGCATTCAGTACTGAAGATGTTATCGCTCCGGCAAAAGTTCTTAACGAGTTCGCGAAAAATCACGAAGCTCTGGAAATCAAAGCGGGCGTTATCGAAGGAAAAGTATCTTCTGTTGAAGAAGTGAAAGCTCTTGCTGAACTTCCTTCACGCGATGGCTTACTTTCTATGTTGCTTAGCGTACTTCAAGCTCCAGTTCGCAACCTTGCACTTGCAGCTAAAGCAGTTGCAGACCAAAAGGAAGAACAAGGCGCTTAATCTGATTTTACCCTAAAATAAAACAAATGGAGGAATTTCAAATGGCTTTAAATATCGAAGAAATCATTGCTTCCGTTAAAGAAGCAACTGTACTTGAATTGAACGACCTAGTAAAAGCAATCGAAGAAGAATTTGGCGTAACTGCTGCTGCTCCTGTAGCTGTAGCTGGCGGAGCTGCTGCTGGCGGCGCTGCTGAAGAGCAAAGCGAATTCGACCTTATCCTTGCTGGTGCAGGTTCTCAGAAAATCAAAGTTATCAAAGTTGTTCGTGAAATCACTGGTCTTGGCTTGAAAGAAGCTAAAGAACTTGTTGACAACACTCCAAAACCACTTAAAGAAGGTATTGCGAAAGAAGAAGCTGAAGAGCTTAAAGCTAAACTTGAAGAAGTTGGCGCTTCTGTAGAAGTTAAGTAATCTTCACTTGCCTGTAGGGGAAGCTCGCTTTTATGAGGCGGGCTTTTTCTTTGCTTTTCTTTAAGTGCCATTATAAAAGGAGGTTCTAATAATGAGTGATCACTATTATTCAGAAAAACCTTCAGTTAAAAGCGATAAACAGACATGGTCATTTACACTGCGGAACAGATCTTATACATTCACAAGTGACAGCGGCGTTTTCTCGAAAAAGGAAGTTGATTTCGGTTCGCGTGTCTTAATTGAAGCGTTTGAAGAGCCGGAGATCGATGGTGACTTCCTGGATGCAGGCTGCGGTTACGGCCCGATCGGTCTGTCACTCGCCGGTGCATTTACAGACCGGACCGTGCACATGATTGACGTGAATGAAAGAGCCGTAGAGCTGTCAAATGAAAATGCAGAAAAAAACGGAATAAAAAACGTTCGGATTTATCAGAGTGATTTATTTTCAAATATTGATTCTGCTCAAACATTTGCTTCTATTATTACAAACCCCCCAATCCGCGCCGGAAAAAAAGTTGTCCATGCCATTTTTGAAAAAAGCGCTGAGCATTTAAGGGCTTCAGGTGAATTGTGGATCGTTATACAGAAAAAACAGGGTGGGCCTTCTGCCATTGAAAAACTGAAGGAGCTTTTTGACGAAGTTTCTGTGGTTCAAAAAAAGAAAGGCTATTATATCATAAAAGCAAAAAAAGTTTGACTTGAATTTTCAGCTATGTTAATATTGTAAAATGCCAATGTATATATTTTGCATGATATGCTGAAATAATCATAGTGCATGTATAAATTATACAAACATGGAAATGCTAATAAAATCGGTATTTGTTTTTGGATGTGGTTTTCTTAATTAGAAACCCTTTTTTCTTTTGTCTTGTAAAAGTATTTCTTTATCGTAAGAGATGCTTATTACACATATAATACGCATGATTTGAGGGGTGAATCAGTTGACAGGTCAACTAGTTCAGTATGGACGACACCGCCAGCGCAGAAGCTATGCTCGCATTAGCGAAGTGTTAGAATTACCAAATCTCATTGAAATTCAAACCTCTTCTTATCAGTGGTTTCTTGATGAGGGTCTTAGAGAGATGTTTCAAGACATATCACCAATTGAGGATTTCACTGGTAACCTCTCTCTAGAGTTCATTGACTACAGTTTAGGAGATCCTAAGTATCCCGTTGAAGAGTCAAAAGAACGTGATGTGACTTACTCAGCTCCGCTGAGAGTGAAGGTTCGTTTAATTAACAAAGAAACTGGAGAGGTAAAAGACCAGGATGTCTTCATGGGTGATTTCCCTATTATGACAGATACCGGTACTTTTATCATCAACGGTGCAGAACGTGTTATCGTATCTCAGCTTGTTCGGTCTCCAAGTGTATATTTCAGTGGTAAAGTAGACAAGAACGGTAAAAAAGGTTTTACCGCGACTGTCATTCCAAACCGTGGCGCATGGTTAGAATACGAAACTGATGCGAAAGATGTTGTGTATGTCCGCATTGATCGCACACGTAAGTTGCCGGTTACGGTTCTTTTGCGTGCTCTCGGCTTCGGTTCCGACCAAGAGATTCTCGATCTCATTGGTGAGAACGAATATCTCCGCAATACACTGGATAAGGACAACACTGAAAACAGTGACAAAGCGCTTCTTGAAATCTATGAGCGCCTTCGTCCCGGAGAGCCGCCTACAGTAGAAAACGCAAAAAGCTTGCTGGATTCCCGTTTCTTCGATCCGAAGCGATACGACCTTGCGAATGTAGGACGCTATAAAATTAATAAAAAGCTTCATATCAAGAACCGCCTGTTTAACCAGCGCCTTGCAGAAACACTGGTGGATCCGGAAACCGGTGAAATTCTCGCTGAAAAAGGGCAGATTCTTGACAGAAGAACACTTGATAAAGTACTGCCATACTTAGAAAATGGAATCGGCTTCAGAAAACTTTATCCTAACGGCGGCGTTGTCGAGGATGAAGTGATGCTTCAATCCATTAAAATCTATGCTCCTACCGATGCAGAAGGAGAGCAGACGATCAATGTGATCGGCAATGCTTACATCGAAGAGGCGATTAAAAACATTACGCCTGCTGATATTATTTCTTCTATCAGCTACTTCTTCAACCTCCTGCACGGAGTGGGCGACACTGATGATATCGACCATCTCGGAAACCGCCGTCTGCGTTCTGTAGGTGAGCTCCTGCAAAACCAATTCCGTATCGGTTTAAGCCGGATGGAACGTGTCGTACGTGAAAGAATGTCTATTCAAGACACGAATACAATTACGCCGCAGCAGCTGATTAACATCAGACCTGTTATTGCGTCTATTAAAGAGTTCTTCGGAAGCTCACAGCTTTCTCAATTCATGGATCAGACGAACCCGCTTGCTGAATTGACGCACAAACGCCGTCTGTCAGCTCTCGGACCGGGCGGTTTGACACGTGAGCGCGCAGGTATGGAAGTACGTGACGTTCACTACTCTCACTATGGCCGTATGTGTCCGATTGAAACGCCTGAGGGCCCGAACATCGGTCTGATCAACTCATTGTCATCATTTGCGAAAGTAAACCGCTTTGGTTTCATTGAGACGCCATACCGCCGCGTTGATCCTGAAACAGGAAAAGTAACGCCTAGAATCGACTACCTGACTGCTGATGAAGAGGATAACTATGTCGTAGCCCAAGCGAATGCTAAGCTGAGCGATGACGGTTCTTTCTTGGATGACAGCATCGTAGCGCGTTTCAGAGGGGAAAACACCGTTGTAGCCCGCAACCGCGTGGATTACATGGACGTATCTCCTAAACAGGTTGTATCTGCTGCGACAGCATGTATTCCGTTCTTGGAAAACGATGACTCGAACCGCGCCCTCATGGGAGCGAACATGCAGCGTCAGGCTGTGCCTTTGATGCAGCCGGAAGCTCCGATCGTCGGAACGGGTATGGAATACGTATCCGGTAAAGACTCCGGTGCAGCCGTTATTTGTAAACACCCTGGTATCGTAGAACGGGTGGAAGCGAAAAACGTATGGGTGCGCCGCTATGAAGAAATTGACGGCCAAAAAGTAAAAGGCAACCTGGATAAGTACAGCTTGCTGAAATTCGTCCGCTCCAACCAAGGTACGTGCTACAACCAGCGTCCGATCGTCAGTGTCGGCGATGAAGTAGTAAAAGGAGAAATCCTTGCTGACGGACCTTCAATGGAGCTTGGTGAACTTGCTCTCGGCCGCAACGTAATGGTCGGCTTCATGACATGGGATGGTTACAACTATGAGGATGCCATCATCATGAGTGAACGCCTTGTGAAAGATGATGTATACACATCTATTCACATTGAAGAATATGAATCAGAAGCACGTGATACAAAGCTTGGGCCGGAAGAGATCACCCGCGATATTCCAAACGTAGGGGAAGACGCGCTTCGCAATCTTGATGACCGCGGAATTATCCGTATCGGCGCGGAAGTCAACGACGGAGACCTTCTCGTAGGTAAAGTAACGCCTAAAGGTGTAACTGAGCTTACGGCTGAAGAACGCCTTCTGCATGCGATCTTTGGAGAAAAAGCGCGTGAAGTCCGTGATACTTCTCTCCGTGTGCCTCACGGCGGCGGCGGAATTATCCACGACGTAAAAGTCTTCAACCGTGAAGACGGCGACGAACTTCCTCCGGGAGTGAACCAGCTTGTACGCGTATATATCGTTCAGAAACGTAAGATTTCTGAAGGTGATAAAATGGCCGGACGTCACGGAAACAAAGGGGTTATCTCGAAGATTCTTCCTGAAGAAGATATGCCTTACCTTCCTGACGGCACGCCGATCGATATCATGCTTAACCCGCTGGGTGTACCATCACGTATGAATATCGGTCAGGTATTAGAACTTCACATGGGTATGGCTGCCCGCTACCTCGGCATTCACATCGCGTCACCTGTATTTGACGGCGCGCGTGAAGAAGATGTGTGGGAAACACTTGAAGAAGCAGGCATGTCAAGAGACGCTAAAACAGTTCTTTATGACGGCCGTACGGGAGAACCGTTCGACAACCGTGTATCAGTCGGAATCATGTACATGATCAAACTGGCGCACATGGTTGATGATAAACTTCATGCCCGTTCTACAGGTCCTTACTCACTTGTTACGCAGCAGCCTCTCGGCGGTAAAGCCCAATTCGGCGGACAGCGTTTCGGTGAGATGGAGGTTTGGGCGCTTGAAGCTTACGGCGCAGCTTACACGCTTCAAGAAATCCTGACTGTGAAGTCCGATGACGTGGTCGGACGTGTGAAAACATATGAAGCCATCGTCAAAGGCGACAATGTTCCAGAGCCTGGTGTTCCGGAATCATTCAAAGTATTGATCAAAGAGCTTCAAAGCTTAGGTATGGACGTAAAAATCCTTTCAGGCGATGAAGAAGAAATAGAAATGAGAGATCTAGAAGACGAGGAAGATGCGAAACAAGCTGACGGCCTTGCATTATCAGGTGATGAAGCGCCGGAAGAAACAGCATCTCCAGACGTTGAACGTGACGCAGTAACGAAAGAATAGTCTCTGATTGATAAAGGCAAGTGACATCGGTTAATCCGAAGATAAAAAGGGAGGTAGGCCCCTTGCTAGATGTGAACAATTTTGAGTATATGAACATCGGTCTTGCTTCACCGGATAAAATCCGTTCATGGTCTTTTGGTGAAGTGAAAAAGCCTGAAACGATAAACTATCGTACGTTGAAACCTGAAAAGGACGGCCTGTTCTGCGAACGCATTTTCGGACCGACTAAGGACTGGGAATGTCATTGCGGCAAGTACAAGCGGGTTCGTTATAAAGGCGTAGTTTGTGACCGTTGCGGAGTTGAAGTAACGCGGGCTAAAGTCCGTCGTGAGAGAATGGGGCATATTGAACTGGCTGCCCCGGTTTCTCACATTTGGTATTTCAAAGGTATTCCGAGCCGTATGGGTCTTGTATTGGATATGTCACCGCGTGCGCTGGAAGAAGTTATTTACTTTGCTTCTTACGTCGTAACTGACCCGGCCAATACACCGCTCGAAAAGAAACAGCTTTTATCTGAAAAGGAATACCGTGCGTATCTGGATAAGTACGGAAACAAATTCCAAGCCTCTATGGGTGCGGAAGCCATTAATAAACTTCTGCAGGACATCGACCTTGTCAAAGAAGTTGATATGTTAAAAGAAGAGCTGAAGACTTCTCAAGGACAGCGCCGTACACGTGCGATCAAACGCCTTGAAGTGCTTGAAGCCTTCCGTAATTCAGGAAACAAGCCGTCTTGGATGATCCTCGACGTGCTTCCGGTTATTCCGCCTGAATTAAGACCGATGGTTCAGCTTGACGGCGGACGTTTCGCAACGTCTGATCTGAACGACCTTTACCGTCGTGTCATCAACCGTAATAACCGTTTAAAACGTCTGTTAGACCTCGGCGCGCCAAGCATCATCGTTCAGAACGAAAAACGTATGCTTCAGGAAGCAGTCGATGCTCTGATTGACAACGGACGCCGCGGCCGTCCGGTTACCGGACCGGGTAACCGTCCGCTTAAATCTCTTTCTCACATGCTGAAAGGGAAACAAGGGCGTTTCCGTCAGAACCTTCTCGGTAAACGTGTAGACTACTCAGGACGTTCCGTTATCGTCGTAGGTCCGCATCTGAAAATGTATCAGTGCGGTTTGCCGAAGGAAATGGCGCTTGAGCTCTTCAAGCCTTTCGTCATGAAAGAGCTTGTTGAAAAAGGCCTTGCTCACAATATCAAGAGCGCAAAACGCAAAATCGAACGCGTGCAGCCTGAAGTATGGGATGTACTTGAATCTGTCATTAAGGAGCATCCGGTCTTACTGAACCGTGCCCCTACTCTTCACAGATTAGGTATCCAGGCTTTCGAACCGACGCTTGTTGAAGGACGCGCCATCCGTCTTCACCCGTTAGTATGTACAGCTTATAACGCTGACTTTGACGGTGACCAAATGGCGGTTCACGTACCTTTATCAGCTGAGGCTCAAGCTGAGGCGCGCATTCTGATGCTTGCGGCCCAAAACATCTTGAACCCTAAAGATGGTAAACCGGTTGTTACGCCGTCTCAGGATATGGTATTAGGAAACTACTACCTGACGCTTGAGCGCGCTGGAGCAGTCGGCGAGGGTATGGTTTTCAAAAATACGGACGAAGCGCTTCTTGCTTATCAAAACGGTTATGTTCACCTTCATACGAGAGTTGCTGTTGCAGCGAACTCCCTTAAGAATGTGACATTTACTGAAGAACAGCGTTCAAAATTGTTAATTACAACTGTCGGTAAGCTCGTCTTCAATGAAATTCTTCCGGAATCATTCCCTTACATGAATGAACCAACGAAGAGCAACATTGAAGAGAAGACACCTGACCGTTTCTTCTTAGATAAAGGTGCTGACGTAAAAGCTGTGATTGCTGAGCAGCCGATCAACGCACCGTTTAAAAAAGGCATTCTCGGTAAAATCATCGCGGAAATCTTTAAACGATTCCATATCACGGAAACGTCTAAAATGCTTGACCGCATGAAAAACCTCGGTTTCAGATATTCAACGAAAGCCGGCATCACAGTAGGGGTTTCTGATATCGTCGTTCTCGATGACAAACAGGAAATCCTTGAAGAAGCACAAAGCAAAGTTGATAATGTCCTGAAACAGTTCAGACGCGGTTTAATCACCGAAGAAGAACGTTATGAAAGAGTCATTTCAATTTGGAGTTCAGCGAAAGATGTTATCCAAGGCAAACTGATGAAATCATTAGACGAAGTCAACCCGATCTACATGATGAGTGACTCAGGAGCCCGTGGTAACGCATCTAACTTTACACAGCTTGCGGGTATGCGCGGTCTGATGGCCAACCCGGCTGGACGAATCATTGAATTGCCGATTAAATCGAGTTTCCGTGAAGGTCTGACAGTATTGGAGTACTTTATCTCCACTCACGGTGCGCGTAAAGGTCTTGCCGATACCGCCCTGAAAACAGCTGACTCAGGTTACCTTACACGCCGTCTTGTTGATGTTGCGCAGGATGTTATCATTCGTGAAACAGATTGCGGAACAGACCGCGGTATTCTTGCAAAACCGCTCAAAGAAGGCACGGAAATCATCGAGCGTCTGGAAGAGCGTCTGATCGGACGTTTCGCCAGAAAACAGATCAAACATCCTGAAACGGGTGCTGTGCTCATTAACGAAAATGAATTGATCGATGAAGATAAAGCGCTGGAAATCGTTGAAGCCGGAATCGAAGAAGTGTGGATCCGTTCTGCGTTCACATGTAACACTCCTCATGGTGTATGTAAACGATGCTACGGACGTAACCTTGCAACCGGAACTGATGTTGAAGTCGGCGAAGCAGTAGGTATTATCGCCGCTCAATCTATCGGTGAGCCTGGAACACAGTTAACAATGCGTACGTTCCACACAGGCGGGGTTGCCGGAGACGATATCACACAAGGTCTTCCGCGTATCCAAGAGCTTTTCGAAGCGCGTAATCCGAAAGGTCAAGCGACGATTTCTGAGATTGACGGTACAATTGCCGAAATCAATGAAGTCCGCGACAAACAGCAGGAGATTGTTGTTCAGGGCGCTGTTGAGACACGTTCATACACGGCACCTTACAACTCACGCCTGAAAGTGGCTGAGGGTGATCAGATTACCCGCGGTCAAGTGCTGACAGAAGGTTCAATCGATCCGAAAGAACTTCTTAAAGTCACTGACCTGACAACGGTTCAGGAATATCTTCTGCATGAGGTTCAGAAAGTTTACCGTATGCAGGGGGTTGAAATCGGCGATAAACACGTAGAAGTAATGGTTCGCCAGATGCTTCGCAAAGTCCGTGTGATCGATGCCGGAGATACTGATGTTCTCCCTGGCACATTGCTAGATATTCACCAATTCACAGAAGCGAACAAAAAAGTGCTGCTTGAAGGCAATCGACCTGCCACAGGACGTCCTGTTCTTCTCGGTATCACAAAAGCTTCACTCGAGACGGATTCATTCTTGTCTGCCGCATCATTCCAAGAAACAACACGCGTTCTTACAGATGCTGCGATTAAAGGCAAGCGCGATGAACTTCTCGGCCTGAAAGAGAATGTTATCATCGGTAAACTGGTTCCGGCCGGTACCGGTATGATGAATTACAGAAAAGTAAAACCTGTTTCAAACGTTCAGCCTACGGAAGATATGGTTCCGGCTGAATAACAGAGACTGCTGCAGGAAAGGCTGTTTCGACAGCTTTTCCTCAGTATTACAATTATTCTGGCGGGGGACTGCACTAAAAAATGTCATACGTTGTTGACATCCGTCCCGCAGAGTGATAATATAACCAAGGTGCTCGAAATAAAACCTGTTACTTTGGAGGATATGTTTATGTCTTATGATAAAGTATCACAGGCCAAATCAATTATTATTGGTACGAAGCAAACAGTGAAAGCTCTAAAACGAGGTTCAGTGAAGGAAGTCGTCGTGGCAAAAGACGCGGATTCAGTTCTTACAGCTGGCGTTATCCAGCTTGCAAAGAACCAAAATACCGCTGTCTGTATGGTGGATTCCATGAAAAAGCTCGGCAAAGCCTGCGGAATTGAAGTGGGAGCAGCAGCTGTTGCCATTATGTTATAGCGTACTTTTTGTTTTTATATAAGATATCAATCTTGTGTAAAGACATTGTTTTTTGCCTAATGATGAACCACCTGGGTATGTGGGTTATAAAACGTAATGAAGGGAGGAACACAACATGCCTACAATTAATCAGCTAATTCGCAAGGGACGCGTGAGCAAAGTTGAAAACTCTAAGTCACCTGCACTAAACAAAGGATACAACAGCTTTAAAAAAGAGCACACTAACGTATCTTCTCCACAAAAACGCGGGGTATGTACTCGTGTGGGTACAATGACACCGAAAAAACCGAACTCAGCACTTCGTAAATATGCTCGTGTTCGTTTGACTAACGGAATCGAGGTTACTGCCTACATTCCTGGTATCGGTCACAACCTGCAAGAGCACAGCGTTGTACTGATCCGCGGCGGACGTGTAAAAGACTTACCGGGGGTACGCTACCACATCGTTCGTGGCGCGCTTGATACTGCCGGAGTTGAAAACCGTGCGCAAGGCCGTTCTAAATACGGTACGAAACGTCCTAAAGCAAAGTAATCAAATAAATCATTAAAACTATGAAGGGAGGATATTCAGATGCCACGTAAAGGTCCTGTAGCAAAAAGAGATGTTTTACCTGATCCGCTTTACAACTCTAAGCTGGTATCCCGCCTGATCAACAAAATGATGATCGACGGTAAAAAAGGTAAATCTCAAACAATCCTATACAAGTCATTCGATATCATTAAAGAACGCACTGGCAATGATGCAATGGAGGTTTTCGAACAAGCATTGAAAAACATCATGCCTGTACTTGAAGTAAAAGCACGCCGTGTAGGTGGAGCTAACTACCAAGTGCCTGTAGAAGTTCGTCCTGAACGCCGTACAACTCTTGGTCTTCGCTGGTTGGTTAACTATGCGCGTCTTCGCGGAGAAAAAACAATGGAAGAGCGCCTGGCTAACGAAATTCTTGATGCAGCTAACAACACTGGTGCTGCCGTTAAGAAACGTGAAGACACTCACAAGATGGCAGAAGCGAACAAAGCATTTGCTCACTACCGCTGGTAGGATTCATATAATCAAAATAATAATTCCCTAATAAGGAAGGAGAAATTACCCAATGGCAAGAGAGTTCTCCTTAGAAAAAACTCGTAATATCGGGATCATGGCTCACATCGATGCCGGTAAAACGACTACTACAGAACGGATCTTGTTCTACACAGGCCGTATCCACAAAATTGGCGAAACTCACGAAGGTGCTTCGCAAATGGACTGGATGGAGCAGGAACAAGAACGCGGTATCACAATCACTTCTGCAGCAACGACTGCACAGTGGAAAGGTTACCGTGTAAACATCATCGATACACCGGGACACGTAGACTTCACAGTTGAAGTTGAACGTTCACTCCGTGTACTTGATGGTGCGGTTGCCGTACTTGATGCTCAATCAGGTGTTGAGCCTCAGACAGAAACAGTATGGCGCCAAGCAACAACTTACGGAGTGCCGCGCGTTGTATTTGTCAACAAAATGGACAAAATCGGCGCAGACTTCCTTTACTCTGTAGGCACTTTAAGAGACCGTCTTCAAGCTAACGCTCACGCAATTCAATTGCCGATCGGCGCTGAAGACAACTTCGAAGGTATCATCGACTTAGTAGAAAACGTTGCGTATTTCTACGAAGATGACCTTGGAACTCGTTCAGATGCGAAAGAAATCCCTGAAGAGTACAAAGAGCAAGCTGAAGAGCTTCGCAGCAGCCTGATTGAAGCTGTAGCTGAGCTTGATGAAGAGCTTATGGAAAAGTACCTTGAAGGTGAAGAAATCACTATCCCTGAACTGAAAGCTGCTATCCGTAAAGGTACACTGAATGTTGAATTCTACCCTGTACTTGTTGGATCTGCTTTCAAAAACAAAGGTGTTCAGCTTGTACTTGATGCTGTTCTTGACTACCTTCCTGCGCCAACTGATGTTGCTGCAATCAAAGGTGTACGTCCTGACACAGATGAAGAGATCGTTCGTCATTCTTCTGATGAAGAGCCATTCTCTGCACTTGCATTTAAAGTTATGACTGACCCTTATGTCGGTAAGCTGACATTCTTCCGCGTATATTCCGGTACACTTGATTCCGGTTCATATGTAAAGAACTCTACAAAAGGCAAGCGTGAGCGCGTAGGACGTATCCTTCAAATGCACGCTAACAGCCGTGAAGAGATCTCTACTGTTTACGCTGGAGACATCGCAGCTGCTGTAGGTCTAAAAGATACTTCTACTGGAGATACTCTATGTGATGAGAAGGATCTTGTAATCCTTGAATCAATGGAATTCCCAGAGCCTGTTATCGACGTAGCGATTGAGCCTAAATCAAAAGCTGACCAAGATAAAATGGGTATCGCTTTAGCGAAACTTGCTGAAGAAGATCCTACATTCCGTACACAAACAAACCCTGAAACGGGTCAAACAATCATCTCTGGTATGGGTGAGCTTCACCTTGATATCATTGTTGATCGTATGAAGCGTGAGTTCAAAGTTGAAGCTAACGTTGGTGCTCCTCAAGTTGCGTACCGTGAGACATTCCGTACCGGTGCAAAAGTTGAAGGTAAATTCGTACGTCAATCAGGCGGACGCGGTCAGTTCGGTCACGTTTGGATCGAATTTGAACCGAACGAAGAAGGCGCTGGCTTTGAATTCGAAAACGCAATCGTCGGTGGTGTTGTTCCTCGTGAATACATCCCAGCCGTACAAGCAGGTCTTGAAGACTCTCTTGAAAATGGTGTCCTAGCCGGATTCCCGCTAATCGACATCAAGGCGAAACTTTTTGATGGATCTTACCATGATGTTGACTCAAACGAAATGGCGTTTAAAGTTGCTGCTTCTATGGCATTGAAAAATGCAGTCAGCAAATGTAACCCAGTTCTTCTTGAACCAATCATGAAAGTTGAAGTTGTTATTCCTGAAGAATACATGGGAGACATCATGGGTGATGTTACTTCTCGTCGCGGACGCGTAGAAGGTATGGAAGCTCGCGGTAACGCTCAAGTTGTGCGTGCGATGGTACCTCTTGCTGAAATGTTCGGTTACGCTACTGCCCTTCGTTCTAACACGCAAGGACGCGGTACGTTCACAATGTTCATGGATCACTACGAAGAAGTGCCGAAGAGCATCGCTGAAGAAATTATCAAAAAAAATAAAGGCGAATAATTGATTTTGCCACTTAACTCAAGTATAACTACTATTGTAAGATGAGGAAGTGAAAGCTTGCTTTCACTTTCTATCACTCTATACATTACTAATTAAAAGCTCTTAAGGAGGATTTTAGAATGGCTAAAGAAAAATTCGACCGTTCCAAATCACATGCCAATATCGGTACAATTGGACACGTTGACCATGGTAAAACAACATTAACTGCTGCTATCTCAACAGTACTTCATAAGAAATCTGGTAAAGGTACAGCTATGGCGTACGATCAAATTGATGGTGCTCCAGAAGAACGTGAGCGCGGTATCACAATCTCTACTGCACACGTTGAGTACGAAACTGACACTCGTCACTATGCACACGTTGACTGCCCAGGACACGCTGACTATGTTAAAAACATGATCACTGGTGCTGCGCAAATGGACGGAGCTATCCTTGTAGTATCTGCTGCTGATGGCCCAATGCCACAAACTCGTGAGCACATCCTTCTTTCTAAAAACGTTGGTGTACCATACATCGTAGTATTCCTTAACAAATGCGACATGGTAGACGACGAAGAGCTTCTTGAGCTTGTTGAAATGGAAGTTCGCGATCTTCTTAGCGAATACGACTTCCCTGGTGATGATGTACCAGTTGTTAAAGGTTCTGCTCTTAAAGCTCTTGAAGGTGACGCTGAGTACGAAGAAAAAATTCTTGAACTTATGGCTGCAGTTGACGAGTACATCCCAACTCCAGAACGCGACACTGACAAACCATTCATGATGCCAGTTGAGGACGTATTCTCAATCACTGGTCGTGGTACAGTTGCTACTGGCCGTGTAGAACGCGGACAAGTTAAAGTCGGTGACGAAGTTGAAATCATCGGTCTTCAAGAAGAAAACAGCAAAACAACTGTTACAGGTGTTGAAATGTTCCGTAAGCTTCTTGACTATGCTGAAGCTGGAGACAACATCGGTGCGCTTCTTCGCGGTGTAGCTCGTGAAGATATCCAACGT
Organism: Bacillus sp. EB106-06-01-XG163; assembly: GCF_058791615.1. Taxonomy (NCBI): domain Bacteria; kingdom Bacillati; phylum Bacillota; class Bacilli; order Caryophanales; family Bacillaceae; genus Bacillus; species Bacillus sp. EB106-06-01-XG163. The sequence goes on along the minus strand of NZ_JBYTDS010000018.1, from coordinate 27,172 downwards.
GGACAAGTACTTGCTAAACCAGGTACAATCACTCCACATAGCAAATTCAAAGCTGAAGTTTACGTTCTTTCTAAAGAAGAGGGTGGACGTCATACTCCATTCTTCTCTAACTACCGTCCTCAGTTCTACTTCCGTACAACTGACGTAACTGGTATCATCAATCTTCCAGAAGGCGTAGAAATGGTTATGCCTGGAGATAACACTGAAATGATCGTTGAACTTATCTCTACAATCGCTATCGAAGAAGGAACTCGTTTCTCTATTCGTGAAGGCGGACGTACAGTTGGTTCAGGCGTTGTTTCTACAATCACTGAGTAATCGACTCGTTCATTAATGCGGGGTCCCTTATGGGGCCTCGTTTTTTTGTTTCCCCGCTGATTCCATGTATAATAGAACGTATACAAATTTTAGGAGCAGACCGATGAACGATAACTTCAAGAAAACCAATCGTATTTCAATGCTTCAGCAATTGCTGATTAATGGCAGTGAACAAACCATTATGATTAATGGTGATGACAGGAGTAATCCGCTGCTTTTGTTTTTGCACGGCGGTCCCGGCACTCCTCAAATCGGCTATGCGAGAAAATACCAGAATAAGCTGGAAAAGCATTTCACCGTTGTGAACTGGGATCAGAGAGGGGCGGGTCTCTCTTATTCAAAGGAAATTCCGGGCTCATCTATGACCTTGGATCAGCTGACAGCCGATACCATTCATTTGACCGAACGCCTATGCAAGCAATTCAGCAGGCAAAAAATATATATCGCCGGCTATTCGTGGGGTTCAGTTCTGGCGCTTCATGTTCTTCAAGAGAGACCTGATTTGTATTATGGGTATATCGGTATCAGTCAGGTGGTTAATATTCAAAAGGAAGAAATGGAAGCTTACCGGCTGATGATGGAATGGAGCAGGCAACGCAAACATTTCCTGCTGGAAAAGACGCTGCGCTTTATCGGAGCGCCTCCATGGGAGAAACAGCTGCAGCGATCGTTATTTCTGCTTTGTATCGAGATGAGGGGAGGGGGCTTTACCCATCATCCGATCGGTGCTCTTAAAGCAGGGGGGCGAATGCTGTTTGGTGAACCGTACGGTGTGAGGGGGAGCTTCTTAGCCGCGCGGGGGCAAATGTTCAGCCTGAAACACCTGTGGGAGGATCTCATTTTCTTTGATGCCGGAGAATCAGTTTCTTCTATTATAATACCGTGCTGTTTTATGTCAGGGAGATACGATTTGACGGTCCCGGGGACGACGTCTTATGAATATTATCAGAAGGTTGATGCGCCGTATAAAGAATGGCATTGGTTTGAGAACTCAGCCCATTCGCCTCACTTGGAGGAACCGGATCGCTTTGCCGAAGTTGTCAGCCGGTTCGCATCGTTCCATCTCTGAAAGAAAACAGGCATATCCTTGATTAATCATGGTATCACCTGTATAATAATCAAAGTGTGAAAACCACAAGGTTCTTTAAATAAACCTTGCAACATGCGTCTATTTTCTGTATAATAGTGTATGTTGGTCTTTGACTGCGATGAAGTGAGAGGTTGCTGACACACCCGGCCGCTTTGCCATGGCAAGGTGATCAGGTTTTTCTCACGGAGAACTGTCTAACGTGATGTAGGCGAAAAGGAGGGAAAATAATGGCAAAACAAAAAATTCGTATTCGTTTAAAAGCATATGATCATAGAATCCTTGATCAATCTGCAGAGAAGATTGTTGAAACGGCAAAACGTTCTGGTGCCAGCGTATCTGGTCCGATTCCGTTGCCAACTGAAAAATCAGTTTACACAATCCTTCGTGCGGTGCACAAATACAAAGATTCTCGTGAGCAATTTGAAATGCGTACACATAAACGTTTAATCGACATTGTGAACCCAACACCACAAACTGTTGATGCTCTCATGCGATTAGACTTACCATCTGGTGTCGATATCGAAATCAAACTTTAATTCTAAAATATAGAATGATCTTAATAGGAGGTGTGACGAATGACCAAAGGAATCTTAGGAAGAAAAATTGGTATGACGCAAGTATTCGCAGAGAACGGTGATCTTATCCCGGTAACTGTTATTGAAGCAGCTCCAAACGTTGTTCTTCAAAAGAAAACAGCTGAAAATGATGGCTATGAAGCGATCCAGCTTGGTTTTGACGATAAGCGTGAAAAGCTTTCAAACAAACCGGAAAAAGGACACGTTGCAAAAGCGGAAACTGCTCCTAAGCGCTTCGTTAAAGAATTACGCGGCGTGGATATGGATGCGTATGAAATTGGTCAGGAAGTCAAGGTTGAAATTTTCTCTGCAGGAGAAATCGTAGATGTAACAGGAGTATCTAAAGGTAAAGGTTTCCAAGGTGCAATCAAGCGCCACGGACAATCTCGCGGACCTATGTCTCACGGTTCACGCTACCACCGTCGTCCTGGTTCAATGGGACCTGTAGATCCTAACCGTGTATTCAAAGGTAAACTATTACCTGGACGCATGGGCGGAGATCAAATCACTGTCCAAAACCTTGAAATCGTAAAAGTAGATGCTGAGCGCAATCTTCTTTTGATTAAAGGTAACGTACCTGGTGCGAGAAAAACTTTAATCACTGTTAAAAGTGCTGTTAAATCTAAATAAGTCTCTTAGGAAAGGAGGAAATTGATCATGCCAAAAGTAGCATTATACAACCAAAACGGTTCTACTGCTGGTGATATCGAATTAAACGCGTCTGTATTTGGAATTGAGCCAAATGAGAGCGTAGTATTCGACGCTATTCTTATGCAAAGAGCTTCCTTACGTCAAGGATCTCACAAAGTAAAAAATCGTTCTGAAGTACGCGGCGGAGGTCGCAAACCATGGCGTCAAAAAGGTACAGGTCGTGCCCGTCAAGGTTCAATCCGTTCACCGCAATGGCGCGGAGGTGGTGTCGTATTCGGCCCAACACCACGCAGCTATTCTTACAAATTACCTAAAAAAGTTCGCCGCTTGGCAATCAAATCAGTATTGTCTTCTAAAGTGAACGACAACAACATTATTGTTCTTGAAGATCTTACTCTTGATACGGTTAAAACAAAAGAAATGGCAGCTATCCTTAAAGGATTATCTGTTGAGAAAAAAGCTTTAATCGTAACTGCGGATGCAAACGAAGCAGTATCTCTTTCTGCACGCAACATCCCTGGAGTTACAGTTGTTCAAGCTAACGGAATCAACGTGTTAGACGTTGTCAACCACGAGAAGCTTCTGATTACAAAAGCTGCGGTTGAAAAAGTAGAGGAGGTGCTTGCATAATGAAAGATCCTCGTGATGTTCTTAAGCGCCCCGTCATTACTGAACGTTCTGCTGATTTAATGACTGAAAAAAAATATACTTTTGAAGTTGATGTAAGAGCTAATAAAACAGAAGTGAAAGATGCAGTTGAAAGTATCTTTGGAGTGAAAGTTGACAAAGTCAACATCATGAACTACAAAGGGAAATCAAAACGTGTCGGCCGCTACACTGGTATGACTAGCCGTCGCAGAAAAGCGATCGTAAAACTTACTGCAGACAGCAAAGAAATCGAAATTTTTGAAGCTTAATTATCTGTAAAAAGAAGGAGGGAAATTCAAAATGGCGATTAAAAAGTATAAACCGACCTCTAACGGACGTCGTGGCATGACAACTTCAGATTTTGCTGAAATCACGACTGACCAGCCGGAAAAATCCTTGCTTGCGCCCCTTCACAAAAAAGGCGGACGTAACAACCAAGGTAAATTGACTGTACGTCACCAAGGTGGCGGACACAAACGCCAATACCGTGTTATCGACTTCAAACGCGATAAAGATGGTATACCTGGACGCGTTGCTACAGTTGAGTACGATCCAAACCGTTCAGCTAACATTGCACTAATCAACTATGTAGACGGAGAAAAACGTTACATTCTTGCACCAAAAGGAATTCAAGTAGGTACTGAAATCATGTCCGGCCCTGAAGCTGACATCAAAGTAGGTAACGCACTTCCGCTTATCAACATCCCTGTTGGTACAGTTGTGCATAACATTGAATTAAAACCTGGTAAAGGCGGACAGCTTGTACGTTCAGCTGGTACATCTGCTCAGGTTCTTGGTAAAGAAGGCAAATACGTTCTTGTACGTCTTAACTCTGGTGAAGTTCGCATGATCCTTTCTGCTTGCCGCGCTTCTATCGGTCAAGTAGGTAACGAGCAGCACGAACTTATCAACGTTGGTAAAGCAGGACGCTCTCGCTGGAAAGGCATCCGCCCTACAGTCCGCGGTTCTGTAATGAACCCTAACGATCACCCGCACGGTGGTGGTGAAGGTCGCGCGCCAATCGGACGCAAATCACCAATGTCTCCTTGGGGCAAACCGACTCTTGGATTCAAGACACGTAAGAAAAAGAACAAATCTGATAAATTTATCGTACGTCGTCGTAAAAATAAATAACGGGGTTGTCTACGGTTCATTTCGGACCGTAGTGCAATCACGAAGGGAGGTTCCAAAATGGCTCGCAGCTTGAAAAAAGGACCATTTGTCGATGGACACTTGATGACAAAAATCGAGAAATTAAATGAAACGGACAAGAAACAAGTTGTAAAAACTTGGTCTCGCCGTTCAACTATTTTCCCACAATTTATCGGTCACACTATCGCAGTATATGACGGACGTAAACACGTGCCTGTATTCATTTCTGAAGACATGGTAGGCCACAAGTTGGGCGAATTCGCACCGACTCGTACTTACAAAGGCCACGCCAGTGACGATAAAAAAACAAGACGCTAAGAGAGGAGGCTTTTAAATGCAAGCTAAAGCTGTTGCAAGAACAGTCCGTATTGCTCCTCGTAAAGCACGTCTAGTAATGGACCTGATTCGAGGTAAGCAAGTAGGCGAAGCAGTATCTATCCTGAACTTAACTCCGAGAGCTGCTTCTCCGATCATCGAAAAAGTTTTAAAATCTGCTATCGCAAATGCTGAGCACAACTACGAGATGGACGCTAACAATCTGGTTATTTCTCAGGCATTTGTTGACGAAGGCCCAACGTTAAAAAGATTCCGCCCGCGTGCTATGGGACGTGCGAGCCAAATCAACAAACGTACGAGCCACATTACAATCGTTGTATCAGAAAAGAAGGAGGGATAAGTAGTGGGTCAAAAGGTAAATCCAGTCGGTCTTCGTATCGGAGTCATTCGTGATTGGGAATCTAAGTGGTACGCTGGTAAAGATTACGCTGACTTCCTGCACGAAGATTTAAAAATTCGTGAATTCATTAGCAAACGCCTTTCTGACGCTTCTGTTTCTAAAGTAGAAATCGAGCGCGCAGCAAACCGCGTTAACATTACGATCCACACTGCTAAGCCTGGTATGGTAATCGGTAAAGGCGGATCTGAAGTTGAAGCACTTCGTAAAGCCCTTAACAGCCTTACTGGCAAGCGTGTACACATTAACATTCTTGAAATCAAAAGAGCAGATCTTGATGCTCAGCTTGTAGCTGACAACATCGCTCGTCAACTAGAAAACCGTATTTCTTTCCGCCGTGCGCAGAAACAACAAATCCAACGCACTATGCGTGCTGGAGCACAAGGTGTGAAAACAATGGTTTCCGGCCGTCTTGGCGGAGCTGACATTGCTCGTTCTGAATACTACAGTGAAGGAACTGTTCCATTGCACACTTTACGTGCTGACATCGACTATGCAACATCTGAAGCTGACACAACTTACGGTAAGCTTGGTGTAAAAGTCTGGATCTATCGTGGAGAGGTTCTTCCTACTAAGAAGAAAACTGAGGAAGGAGGAAAATAATATGTTATTACCAAAACGCGTTAAATATCGCAGAGAGCATCGCGGAAAAATGCGCGGTCGCGCTAAAGGCGGTACTGAAGTACATTTTGGTGAGTACGGTATCCAGGCTCTTGAAGCTTCTTGGATCACAAACCGCCAAATCGAAGCTGCACGTATTGCGATGACTCGTTACATGAAACGTGGCGGTAAAGTTTGGATTAAAATTTTCCCTTCAAAACCTTACACTGCTAAACCGCTTGAGGTACGGATGGGTTCCGGTAAAGGGGCTCCTGAAGGCTGGGTAGCTGTTGTAAAACCGGGCAAAGTTTTATTTGAAATTTCTGGTGTGTCTGAAGAGGTAGCTCGTGAAGCTCTTCGTCTTGCATCTCACAAATTGCCAATTAAAACGAAGTTCGTAAAACGTGAAGAAATTGGTGGTGAATCAAATGAAAGCTAATGAAATTCGTGACCTTACCACTGCTGAAATTGAACAAAAAGTAAAGTCTCTTAAAGAAGAACTTTTCAATCTTCGCTTTCAATTAGCGACAGGACAACTTGAAAATACTGCTCGCATTCGTGAAGTGCGCAAAGCTATCGCGCGCATGAAAACTGTGATTCGTGAAAGAGAAATTGCTGCCAACAAATAATCACTGAGGGGAGGTCGTGAGCATGAGCGAACGTAACCAACGCAAAGTTTACCAAGGCCGTGTTGTTTCTGACAAAATGGATAAAACCATCACTGTTGTTGTTGAAACATACAAAAAGGATCCTATTTACGGTAAACGCGTAAAATACTCAAAGAAATTCAAAGCACATGATGAAAATAACCAAGCTAAAATCGGAGACATCGTAAAGATCATGGAAACTCGTCCATTATCTGCAACTAAGCGTTTTCGTCTAGTAGAAGTTGTCGAAGAAGCTGTTATTATCTAATAAAGTTCGGAATTCTTTTTCCGAAGGGAGGTAACAAATAATGATTCAACAAGAGACTCGTTTAAAAGTTGCTGACAACTCCGGTGCGCGTGAGGTACTTACTATTAAAGTTCTTGGCGGTTCTGGACGTAAAACGGCTAACATTGGTGATGTAATTGTTTGCACGGTTAAACAAGCAACACCAGGAGGCGTTGTCAAAAAAGGTGAAGTCGTAAGAGCTGTTATCGTTCGCACAAAAAGCGGAGCACGCAGAACTGACGGATCATACATCAGCTTCGATGAGAATGCATGTGTTATCATCCGTGACGACAAGAGCCCGCGTGGAACTCGTATCTTCGGACCGGTTGCCCGTGAATTACGTGAAAACAACTTCATGAAAATTGTTTCTCTGGCTCCAGAAGTTATCTAATGAAATAAATGCCTTACTCAAGGAGGTGCGATCAGGATGCATGTGAAAAAAGGCGATAAAGTAATGGTTATCTCTGGTAAAGATAAAGGCAAACAAGGTACGATCCTTGCTGCTTTCCCTAAAAAGGACCGCGTTCTAGTTGAGGGCGTAAACATGGTGAAGAAGCACTCTAAACCAACTCAAGCAAACCCTCAAGGCGGTATTTCTAATCAAGAGGCGCCAATTCATGTATCAAACGTTATGCCGCTCGATCCTAAAACAGGTGAAGTGACTCGCGTAGGATACAAAGTGGAAGATGGCAAAAAAGTTCGTGTTGCAAAAAAATCTGGGCAAGTCTTAGATAAATAGTATTTAAAGGAAGGGAGGTCTATCTCATGAACCGCCTTAAAGAAAAGTACAATAAAGAAATTTCACCTGCTTTAATGACGAAGTTCAACTACGACTCTGTTATGCAGGTGCCAAAAATCGAAAAAATCGTAATCAACATGGGTGTCGGTGATGCTGTTCAAAACGCAAAAGCAATCGACAGTGCTGTTGAAGAATTAACGTTTATCGCAGGTCAAAAACCTGTCGTTACTCGTGCGAAGAAATCAATTGCTGGATTCCGTCTTCGTGAGGGAATGCCTATCGGTGCGAAAGTAACTCTTCGCGGAGAGCGCATGTATGATTTCCTTGATAAACTTATTTCTGTATCTTTACCGCGTGTACGTGACTTCCGCGGGATTTCTAAGAAATCTTTCGACGGTCGCGGAAACTACACTCTTGGTATCAAAGAACAGTTAATCTTCCCTGAAATTGACTACGATAAAGTAACAAAGGTTCGCGGAATGGACATCGTTATCGTAACGACTGCTAACTCTGACGAAGAGGCTCGTGAGCTATTAACTCAAGTAGGTATGCCGTTCCAGAAATAATCAATGAAAGGGAGGCGAAATCGTGGCTAAAAAGTCAATGATTGCGAAACAACAACGTACACCAAAGTTTAAAGTGCAAGAGTACACTCGCTGTGAACGCTGCGGACGTCCGCACTCAGTCATTCGTAAATTTAAACTTTGCCGTATTTGTTTCCGTGAGCTTGCATATAAAGGACAAATTCCTGGCGTGAAAAAAGCCAGCTGGTAATCCCCAAGAATGGGAAGGAGGTAATTATATAATGGTTATGACAGATCCAATTGCAGATATGCTGACTCGTATTCGCAATGCAAACATGGTACGTCATGAGAAGCTTGAAATTCCTGCTTCTAAATTGAAAAGAGAAATTGCTGACATTTTAAAGCGTGAAGGTTTCATTCGTGACGTTGAGTTCGTAGAAGACAGCAAACAAGGTATCATCCGCGTTTTCTTGAAATACGGACAAAACAACGAGCGCGTTATCACTGGTCTTAAAAGAATCAGCAAACCAGGTTTGCGTGTATACGCTAAATCAAATGAAGTACCTCGCGTACTTAACGGTCTTGGAATCGCGATTATTTCTACATCACAAGGTGTTTTAACGGACAAAGAAGCCCGTGCAAAACAAGCTGGTGGAGAAGTTCTAGCATACGTTTGGTAAGAAGTTTAACAAGAATGGAGGTGTTTTAGTATGTCTCGTGTAGGTAAAAAACTGCTTGAGATCCCTTCTGGAGTTACAGTAACGCTGAACGAAGGCAACACTGTAGCTGTAAAAGGACCAAAAGGAGAATTAACTCGTACTTTCCATCCTGATATGGAAATCAAAATTGAGGACAACGTGCTTACAGTTACTCGTCCTTCTGATCACAAAGAGCACCGTGCGCTGCATGGTACGACTCGCAGTCTGCTTGGAAACATGGTTGAAGGCGTATCTAAAGGATTTGAAAGAGGTTTGGAATTAGTCGGTGTCGGTTATCGTGCGGCTAAATCCGGAAACAAACTTGTTTTAAACGTTGGATACTCTCACCCTGTTGAGATCGTTCCTGAAGAGGGCATCGAAATCGAAGTTCCTTCTCAAACTAAAGTAGTTGTAAAAGGTACAGACAAAGAGCGTGTAGGAGCTATCGCTGCTAACATCCGCGCTGTACGTTCTCCAGAGCCTTACAAAGGTAAAGGAATCCGCTACGAAGGTGAAGTTGTTCGCCGTAAAGAAGGTAAATCTGCTAAGTAAGACCGCTTAAAGTGAAGAAAGGAGTGACCTAAGGATGATTACGAAAACTAGCAAAAATGCTGCTCGTCAAAAAAGACATGCCCGTGTTCGTGCTAAACTTTCAGGCACAGCTGAAAGACCTCGTCTGAATGTGTTCCGTTCAAACAAACACATTTATGCTCAAATCATCGATGATGTAAATGGCGTTACACTTGCTAGTGCCTCTACTCTCGATAAAGATTTGAACGTGGAAAGCACTGGTGACAGCGCTGCTGCTGCTAAAGTCGGTGAACTCGTTGCGAAACGCGCTTCTGAGAAAGGTGTTTCTGACGTAGTATTTGACCGCGGCGGATACTTATACCATGGACGTGTAAAAGCTCTGGCCGATGCAGCTCGTGAAGCCGGACTGAAATTTTAATAAAAAAAGGAGGGACACATGATTATGCGTCGTATTGACCCAAGCAAATTAGAGTTAGAAGAACGCTTAGTTACGGTTAACCGCGTAGCGAAAGTTGTTAAAGGTGGTCGTCGTTTCCGTTTCGCAGCTCTAGTCGTTGTCGGTGACAAAAACGGTCACGTAGGTTTCGGTACTGGTAAAGCACAAGAAGTACCTGAAGCAATCCGCAAAGCTGTTGAAGATGCGAAAAAGAATTTGATTGAAGTACCAATGGTTGGAACTACGATTCCACACGAAATCATCGGACGTTTCGGTGCAGGCAATATCTTGTTGAAACCTGCTTCTGAAGGTACTGGAGTTATCGCTGGAGGCCCTGTACGTGCGGTACTTGAGCTTGCTGGCGTTGCTGATATCCTTTCTAAGTCTTTAGGTTCTAACACACCGATCAACATGATCCGTGCAACACTTCAAGGTTTAAGTGAGCTTAAACGTGCCGAAGAGGTTGCGAAGCTTCGTGGAAAATCTGTAGAAGAACTGTTAGGATAAGGAGGGAACATTAATGGCTAAATTAGAAATTACCCTCAAACGCAGTGTAATCGGTCGCCCGGAAGATCAGCGCGTTACTGTAAGAACACTTGGTTTAAAGAAAACAAACCAAACTGTCGTTCATGAAGATAACGCTGCGATCCGCGGTATGATTAATAAAGTATCTCATCTAGTTTCTGTTAAAGAACAATAAAAATAAATTATAGGCTAAGGAGGTGTCCTAATGAAACTTCATGAATTAAAGCCTTCAGAAGGTTCACGTAAAGTACGCAATCGCGTAGGTCGTGGTATTGGTTCTGGTAACGGTAAAACAGCTGGTAAAGGTCACAAAGGTCAAAACGCTCGTTCTGGCGGCGGTGTACGCCCTGGATTCGAGGGGGGACAAATGCCTTTATTCCAACGTCTTCCGAAGCGCGGTTTTACAAACATCAACCGTAAGGATTACGCTATTGTGAACGTAGACAAATTGAACGGTTTTGCGGAAGGAACGGAAGTCACTCCTGAACTTCTTCTTGAGACTGGTGTTATTAGCAAACTTAATGCAGGAGTAAAGATTCTTGGCAACGGTAAATTAGAGAAAAAATTAACTGTAAAAGCCAATAAATTCTCTGCTTCTGCGAAAGAAGCTGTTGAAGCTGCTGGCGGTACAGCTGAGGTGATCTAACTTGTTTAAGACAATCTCCAACTTTATGCGTGTGAGTGATATTCGGAATAAAATCATTTTTACATTACTCATGCTTATCGTCTTTCGCATAGGTGCGTTTATCCCTGTGCCATATGTAAATGCTCAGGCGTTGCAGACACAAAGTTCGATGGGGGTTTTTGATCTCCTTAACACATTTGGCGGCGGTGCGCTTTATCAGTTCTCCATTTTTGCGATGGGAATTACACCTTACATCACTGCTTCGATCATCATTCAGCTGCTTCAGATGGATGTTGTGCCGAAGTTTACCGAGTGGTCTAAGCAAGGTGAAGTCGGCCGCCGTAAATTAGCTCAGTTCACGAGATATTTTACGATTGTGCTTGGTTTTATCCAGGCATTAGGTATGTCTTACGGGTTTAACAACCTGGCAAACGGTATGCTGATTGAAAAATCCGGCATATCGACATATCTGATTATTGCTTTAGTACTCACTGGAGGAACTGCTTTTTTAATGTGGCTGGGAGAACAAATTACTTCCAATGGAGTAGGTAACGGAATTTCGATCATCATCTTCGCGGGGATTGTGGCTAGTATTCCGAAAACTGTTGGGCAGATTTATGAGACTCAATTTGTCGGCAGCAGCGATCAGCTGTTTATTCATATTGTGAAAATCGCTTTACTGGTGATTGCGATTTTGGCCGTTATTGTTGGTGTTATTTTCATTCAGCAGGCCGTACGCAAAATCGCGATTCAATATGCAAAAGGGCAAGGTCGTTCACCTGTTGGCGGAGGCCAGTCAACTCACCTTCCGCTTAAAGTGAATCCGGCAGGGGTTATTCCGGTAATCTTTGCGGTTGCGTTTCTTATTACGCCGCGTACTATCGCGTCATTTTTCGGAGAGAACGATGTGACAAAGTGGATTCAAGCCAACTTTGACAATACACATCCGGTGGGCATGGCGGTTTATGTCGCATTAATTATCGCCTTTACGTACTTCTATGCTTTTGTGCAGGTAAACCCTGAACAAATGGCTGATAACCTAAAAAAACAGGGTGGCTATATCCCGGGGGTTCGTCCAGGGAAAATGACTCAAGATAGAATTACGAGCATTTTGTATCGACTTACGTTTGTGGGTTCTATATTCTTAGCCGTGATTTCCATTCTTCCTATCTTTTTCATTCAATTCGCTGGATTGCCTCAAAGTGCACAGATTGGCGGAACATCATTGTTAATTGTCGTCGGGGTAGCCTTGGAGACAATGAAGCAGCTGGAGAGCCAGTTAGTGAAACGTAATTACCGAGGATTTATGAAAAATTAGAGGACTGGTTTTAACCATTCCTCTAAATAAGAGAGGACGGGGGAAATCCGAATGAACTTAGTCTTAATGGGACTTCCTGGAGCCGGTAAAGGCACACAGGGAGAACGAATTGTTGAGGATTATGGGATACCTCATATCTCAACGGGAGATATGTTCCGTGCTGCTATGAAAGAAGAAACACCACTCGGACTCGAAGCAAAGTCTTATATTGATAAAGGCGAGCTCGTACCGGACGAAGTCACAATCGGCATTGTCAAAGAAAGACTCGGCAAAGATGATTGTGAAAGAGGTTTTCTTCTGGACGGATTTCCGCGAACAGTCGCTCAGGCTGAAGCTCTTGAAAACATTCTTGAGGAATACGGCAAGCCGATTGATTATGTCATTAACATTAAAGTAGACAAAGACTCTTTAATGGAACGTTTGACTGGACGCAGAATTTGCAGTGTTTGCGGCACAACCTATCATTTGGTTTTCAATCCGCCGAAAACGCCGGGTGTTTGTGATAAAGACGGAGGAGACCTTTATCAACGGGCAGATGATAATGAGGAAACCGTCTCAAAACGGCTTGAGGTCAACATGAAGCAGACTCAGCCTTTACTCGATTTTTATTCTGAGAAAGGGTATCTTGTCAACGTCAATGGCCAGCAGGACATTAACGACGTGTACAAAGATGTGAAAGAGCTTCTTGGAGGATTGAGCAAATGATTATCTGTAAGACCCCTCGTGAGCTTGGCATCATGCGGGAAGCAGGGCGAATCGTGGCTTTGACTCATGAAGAGATGAAAAAGCACATTAAACCAGGAATCTCGACAAAAGAATTGGATCAAATTGCCGAACGTTTTATTGAGAAGCAGGGTGCAATCCCATCTTTTAAGGGGTATAATGGGTTTCGCGGGAGCATCTGTGTATCAGTTAATGAAGAACTCGTTCACGGAATTCCCGGTAAAAGGGTTTTGCGTGACGGTGACATTATCAGCATTGATATCGGTGCTAAATTAAATGGTTATCATGGTGACTCTGCTTGGACATATCCGGTAGGAAACATCAGTGATGATGATAAACGACTGCTGGAAGTGACAGAGGAGTCTTTATATAAAGGCTTGAAGGAAGCAAAACCAGGTGAACGTTTGTCGAATATTTCCCACGCAATACAAACGTATGTCGAAAATGAGCAGTTTTCAGTTGTTAGGGAGTATGTCGGACATGGTGTTGGTCAAGACTTGCATGAGGATCCGCAAATTCCTCATTACGGTCCGCCAAACAAAGGACCTAGGCTGAAGCCTGGTATGGTTCTCGCTATAGAACCGATGGTTAACGCTGGCAGCCGATATGTGAAAACATTGGCTGATAACTGGACGGTTGTAACGGTAGATGGGAAAAAGTGTGCTCATTTTGAACATACGATTGCGATTACGGAAACGGGTTTTGATATACTGACAAAAGTCTAGATGATGAAATGAATTCCATGACACATGTTTTTCATTCCGCACCTGGGCAGATTGTAGGTTTACAATTGGTCGGAAGAAAAACCGGCTAGCTGCTGTCACCGGAATGAAGATTCATCATCGTGTACTAAAGCAGACGGAGAAAAGCGTACATTTCATTCTCCTTAGAAATAGAATATCAATCATTCACCCTTTATGATTGCGTATCTCCGGAAGTTCAGAACAGTATAAACGAAACAGGGCGTGTGACAAACGGATAACTGAGATTTTCTCTTTTGAAATTTGTCAGAGAGCAAGTTACTGATTTGAAGAAGGGAGAACACTTGAATGGCGAAAGACGATGTAATTGAAGTGGAAGGTACGATTGTCGAAACACTGCCAAACGCGATGTTCAAAGTTGAACTCGAAAATGGCCATACGGTTTTGGCTCACGTATCTGGTAAAATCCGCATGCACTTCATTCGCATTTTACCTGGAGACAAAGTTACGGTAGAATTATCTCCATATGACTTAACTCGTGGCAGGATTACGTACCGTTACAAATAAAGCACTCCGGAAACTGAAGGAGGTTGGAAACACATGAAAGTGAGACCATCAGTTAAACCAATCTGCGAGAAATGTAAAGTTATTCGCAGAAAAGGAAAAGTAATGGTGATCTGTGAAAATCCAAAGCATAAACAAAAACAAGGATAATTAATAAGGAGGTGCCCAGAGAATGGCTCGTATTGCTGGTGTAGATATCCCACGTGACAAACGTGTTGTTATTTCTTTAACATATGTCTTCGGAATTGGCCGCACAACGGCTCAGCAAGTCTTGAAAGAGGCTGGTGTTTCTGAAGATACTCGTGTGCGTGATCTTACTGAAGAAGAACTTGGTAAAATCCGTGATGTTATTGACAAACTGAAAGTAGAAGGTGACCTTCGCCGTGAAGTTTCTCTTAACATCAAGCGTCTGATCGAAATCGGAAGCTACCGCGGAATCCGCCATCGCAGAGGTTTGCCTGTTCGCGGACAAAACTCTAAAAACAATGCGCGTACTCGTAAAGGTCCGCGTCGTACTGTAGCTAACAAGAAAAAATAAGTAAGGGAGGTACCTAAACAATGGCTGCTGCTCGTAAACAAAACACGCGTAAACGTCGCGTGAAAAAGAATATTGAGTCAGGAATCGCTCATATTCGTTCAACTTTCAACAACACGATCGTTACGATCACTGATACTCATGGTAATGCTCTTTCTTGGTCAAGTGCCGGAGCTCTAGGATTCAGAGGTTCTCGTAAATCTACTCCTTTTGCTGCGCAAATGGCTGCTGAAACAGCTGCTAAAGGTTCAATCGAACACGGACTTAAAACTCTTGAAGTAACTGTTAAAGGACCAGGTTCTGGCCGTGAAGCTGCAATCCGTGCTTTACAAGCTGCCGGACTTGAAGTTACAGCTATCAGAGACGTAACTCCTGTTCCTCATAATGGATGCCGTCCACCAAAACGTCGCCGCGTGTAATTTGTTTGTATAGATTTTGTGTCCCTGTCAATAATGGGTTATGATACAGTTATTTATGAAACGAATGCACCGACTCGTTGCCTGAGCACATACGGGACTAAACAATGGGGAATTTCGGATGGAATCTCATATGATTCTATTCGAGGTTTCGACGTTTTGAAGGAGGGTTTTAAGTAATGATCGAGATTGAAAAACCAAAAATCGAAACGGTTGAAATCAGCGACGATGCCAAATTTGGTAAGTTTGTCGTAGAGCCGCTTGAGCGTGGATATGGTACAACTCTGGGTAACTCCTTACGTCGTATCCTCTTATCCTCACTCCCTGGTGCCGCTGTAACATCGATCCAGATAGATGGTGTACTGCACGAATTCTCGACAATCGAAGGCGTTGTGGAAGATGTTACAACGATAATCTTGCACATTAAAAAGCTTGCATTGAAAATCTACTCTGATGAAGAGAAGACGCTTGAAATTGATGTACAGGGCGAAGGAACTGTCACAGCAGCTGATATTACACACGACAGCGATGTTGAAATCCTTAATCCGGATCTTCATATTGCGACTCTTGGTGAGAATGCGAGTTTCCGAGTTCGCCTTACTGCACAAAGAGGACGTGGGTATACACCTGCTGATTCGAACAAAAGAGACGATCAGCCAATCGGCGTGATTCCGATCGATTCAATCTTTACGCCAGTTTCTCGTTTATCTTATCAGGTAGAAAACACTCGTGTAGGCCAGGTTGCAAACTATGACAAACTTACACTTGATGTTTGGACTGACGGAAGCACTGGACCGAAGGAAGCAATTGCTCTCGGTTCAAAGATTTTAACTGAACACCTTAATATATTCGTCGGTTTAACTGACGAAGCTCAGCATGCTGAAATCATGGTTGAAAAAGAAGAGGATCAAAAAGAAAAAGTTCTTGAAATGACGATTGAGGAACTTGACCTTTCTGTCCGTTCTTACAACTGCTTGAAGCGTGCGGGCATTAACACGGTTCAAGAACTTGCGAACAAGACGGAAGAAGATATGATGAAAGTTCGCAACCTGGGACGCAAATCACTTGAAGAAGTGAAAGCGAAACTAGAAGAACTTGGACTCGGCCTTCGCAAAGACGATTGATCTAGTTTCCATGTGAACTAGGATTTTCGTGTGTTTTTTATTTAGAAACAGCATTCCATTAAAGGAGGGGACATCACATGTCATACAGAAAACTAGGACGTACGAGTTCACAGCGTAAAGCTATGCTTCGTGATCTTACAACAGATTTGATCATCAACGAAAGAATTGAAACAACTGAAACACGTGCGAAAGAACTTCGCTCTGTTGTTGAAAAGATGATCACTCTTGGTAAGCGCGGTGACTTGCATGCTCGTCGTCAAGCAGCTGCATACATTCGCAACGAGGTTGCTAATGAAGAAAATAACCAAGATGCACTTCAAAAATTATTCTCTGACATTGCAACTCGTTACGAGGAGCGCCAAGGCGGATACACACGTATTATGAAGCTTGGTCCTCGCCGTGGTGACGGTGCACCAATGGCAATCATCGAATTGGTTTAATCACATATTTTTGTGTATCTAAAGAAGGGCGGGACAGTTTCTAACTGGATCTATGCCCTTTTTTTAGATATCAGAACTTTTTATCATGAGACAGAAAAGCAGAGCTATAGCTGAGAGGAGGTCAGGCGCCCGTGGATCAAAAACAGCTTATATCCGTAAAAGACACTCTATTCCGTTACCGCAAAGATGCAGAAAGACCGGCGCTGGACGGTGTGAGTCTGGAGGTATACGAAGGAGAATGGCTTGCTATCGTAGGCCACAACGGTTCAGGGAAGTCGACTTTGGCCAGAGCGCTGAACGGGCTGATTTTGCCCGAGGCCGGAGAAATTGAAGTCGGCGGCATCAAACTGACTGAGGATACCGTGTGGGATGTGCGAAAAAAAATAGGGATGGTCTTTCAGAATCCCGATAACCAATTTGTCGGAACGACTGTTCGCGATGATGTGGCTTTTGGTTTAGAAAACAATGGTGTTCCGCGCGAAGAAATGATTGAGAGAGTAGATTGGGCTGTCACACAAGTCAATATGCAGGATTTTCTTAATCAAGAGCCGCACCATCTCTCCGGAGGTCAAAAACAAAGAGTGGCGATCGCGGGAATTATTGCCGCGCGTCCTGATATTATGATTTTGGATGAAGCGACATCCATGCTTGACCCGATTGGGAGAGAAGAAGTCCTTGATACTGTCAGGCGCTTAAAAGATCAGGGCATGGCCACCGTCATTTCGATAACACATGACCTGGAAGAAGCCGCAAGGGCGGACAGGATCATTGTGATGAACGGCGGCAGGAAATATGCAGAGGGCACGCCTGAAGAGATTTTTAAATTAAACGAAGACTTGGTTCGCATCGGTCTTGATTTGCCTTTCTCATTCCAGCTCAGCCTGCTTTTGAAAGAAAGCGGACTGGCGTTAACGAAAAACCATCTGACTCAGGAAGGGCTGGTGAATGAGCTGTGGACATTAAAATCAAAGATGTAGAACACCGCTATCAAATGAAGACACCGTTTGAACGGTTGGCTCTGTATGATATCAATGCCGTGATAAAAGAGGGCAGCTACGTTGCCGTCATCGGGCATACAGGGTCGGGCAAATCGACGCTCCTGCAGCATTTAAACGGTTTGCTGAAACCGACTAAAGGACAGCTTGAACTCGGGAGCACGATTCTGGCAGCCGGTAAAAAGAATAAAGACCTTAAGACTTTGCGAAAAAAAGTCGGAATCGTTTTCCAATTTCCCGAACATCAGCTGTTTGAAGAGACTGTGCTGAAGGACATCGCATTCGGACCGATGAATTTTGGTGTGAAAAAAGAAGACGCTGAACGGAAAGCAAAAGAAATGCTGGGGCTTGTGGGCCTTCCGGAAGACATTTTGGATCATTCACCATTTGAGCTCAGCGGCGGCCAGATGCGCAGAGTGGCGATTGCCGGCGTTCTCGCGATGGAGCCGGAAGTGCTGGTTTTGGATGAACCGACGGCCGGTCTTGATCCGAGAGGGCGCCAGGACATTATGGACATGTTCTATGCGCTTCATCAGCGGGGAAACCTGACTACCGTTCTCGTCACCCACAGCATGGAGGACGCCGCCCGTTATGCTGACGAAATGATCGTCATGCACAAAGGAACCATTAAAGCGACGGGGAGTCCGCGTGACTTGTTTGTAAAAGGTGAAGAGATGGCCGAAATGGGACTGGATCTTCCTGAATCGGTGAAGTTTCAGAGACGGCTTGAGAAGGCTCTCGGAGTCAAGTATGAAAAACCCATGCTGACCCTGCAGGATGCCGCCAGTGAAATTAAGGCTTTCTTTCAGGAGGAGAAGGACCAATGATGGACAGCATGATTATCGGAAAGTATGTTCCCGGATCATCGCTTATTCACCGATTGGACCCGCGAACAAAACTTGTCAGCATTTTTCTTTTTGTATGTATCGTCTTTTTGGCAAACAACGTACAGACGTACGCTGTGCTCGGTTTGTTTACATTCGGAGTGATCGCCTTGACTCGCGTGCCGTTCAGCTTTTTGCTGAAGGGGCTTAAGCCGATTATTTGGATTGTGGCGTTTACCTTTTTATTACACATTTTCATGACGCATGAAGGATCTGTCATTTTTCAGCTTGGCTGGTTTAAAGTGTATGAGGGCGGACTTATACAGGGTATTTTTATCTCCCTCCGTTTCGTTTACCTTATCTTTATGACGACGCTGCTGACGCTGACAACAACGCCGATTGAAATAACGGATGGAATGGAGCAGCTCCTGAATCCTTTTAAAAAGGTGAAGCTGCCCGTACACGAACTCGCATTGATGATGTCGATATCATTGCGATTTATCCCGACATTGATGGAAGAGACAGATAAAATCATGAAGGCGCAAATGGCGAGGGGTGCGGACTTTACAAGCGGCCCGGTGAAAGACAGAATCAAAGCGGTTGTTCCGCTGCTTGTCCCGCTGTTTGTCAGCGCCTTTAAACGCGCGGAAGAGCTCGCGGTCGCCATGGAGGCGAGAGGCTACCAGGGCGGTGAGGGGAGAACGAAATACAGAAAGCTCGTCTGGACCGGAAAGGATACCGGAGCTATTCTGCTCATCATGGTATTAGCCGTGTTATTGTTTTTCTTAAGAAGTTAGAGGTGCTGCTGAATGAGAGTGAAATGTACCATTGCTTATGACGGGCATTTATTTAACGGATATCAGGTTCAGCCTGGAAAGCGGACCGTTCAAAGTGAATTGGAAAAAGCGCTGGCCGTCATCCATAAAACGGACGGCAGAGTGCCTGTCATCTCATCCGGCCGCACGGACAGCGATGTTCATGCTGCCGGGCAGGTCATTCATTTTGATACGCCGCTGTCCATCCCGGCTGAGAAATGGCCGTTTGCGCTCAATGCCCTGCTGCCTGATGATATTGCCGTCAAAACAGCAGAGATTGCGGATGATGGGTTCCATGCACGATTTAGCGCGGTCCAAAAGGAATATCGCTACTTTGTATATACGGAGAAACACCCGGACGTATTTAAACGACATTACGCTTACCATTTTGCATATCCGCTTAATGTGCAGAAAATGAGGGAAGCTTCAAGGCACCTCGTCGGGACACATGATTTCACAAGCTTTTGCGCGGCTGATACCGCGGTTCAGGATAAAGTCAGAACAATTTACGAGCTGGATTGGACTGAGACCGGAGACGGCCTGCAGATGCGGATCACCGGAAACGGTTTTCTCTATAATATGGTCAGAATCATTGCCGGAACGTTATTGGATACAGGAGCTGGAAAATTTTCTCCCGATGATGTAAAAGCAATGCTCGAAGCGAAGGATCGTGAAGCCGCGGGGCGCACCGCACCGGGGCACGGGCTGTATTTATGGAGCGTTTGCTATGACAACTAAACCAGGTGTAACATTTTCTTGACAGAGTCTGCATAAAGTTATAAGATATCATATGGTATGTATTTCAACCCCACGATAAGCCCCGGAACTTATTGTGTTGTGAAATAGAACGTAATCGAAGATTATTGAAAATGACAGATCATTTAGGAGGGAAATTCAATGCGTACAACACCTATGGCTAACGCAAGTACTATTGAACGCAAGTGGTTAGTTGTTGATGCTGCTGGCAAGACTTTAGGACGTCTTTCTACAGAAGTTGCATCTATCCTTCGCGGGAAACACAAACCGACTTACACACCGCACGTTGATACTGGAGATCATGTGATCATCATCAACGCTGAAAAAATCGAGTTAACTGGTAAAAAGTTAACTGACAAAATCTACTACCGTCACACTCAACATCCAGGCGGATTAAAATCAAGAACTGCTCTTGAAATGCGTACAAACTACCCTGAGAAAATGCTTGAGCTTGCTATCAAAGGCATGCTTCCAAAAGGTTCTCTAGGTCGTCAAATGTTCAAGAAATTGAACGTATACCGTGGTTCTGAGCATCCACATGAAGCACAAAAACCTGAAGTTTACGAACTTCGCGGTTAATTAAAAAGGAGGTTACCAATTTGGCACAGGTTCAATATTACGGTACTGGCCGTCGTAAAAGTTCTGTAGCGCGTGTGCGCTTAGTTCCAGGTGAAGGTCGTATCGTCGTTAATAATCGTGAAATCAGCGAGCACATTCCATCTCCAGCTCTAATCGAAGATATCAAACAACCATTAACTTTAACTGAAACAGCTGGTACTTATGATGTTTTAGTAAACGTACATGGAGGCGGCTTATCTGGTCAAGCTGGAGCAATCCGTCATGGTATCGCTCGTGCTTTGCTTGAAGCAGATCCAGAATACCGTGCAACACTTAAACGTGCTGGTCTTCTGACTCGTGACGCTCGTATGAAAGAACGTAAAAAATACGGTCTTAAAGGCGCTCGTCGTGCACCTCAGTTCTCAAAACGTTAATCGTTTTGGATGGCAAAAACCACAACTTCTTGGTTGTGGTTTTTTTGTATTTTTTTCTCATATTCAAGAGGTTATCCGATGTTTTTCTAGAATTGTTTGTTATACTCTATTCATTACCAATAAGGAGCGCAGTTATAATGAATAAGTTAGTCATACATAACAGCAAGGCATGGGATAAAAAAGTCGAAACAGGCAATGAATGGACGGTTGCGGTTGATTCTCATACGATTGGTGAAGCGAAAAAAGGCAATTGGAGCATCAGAATGACCCCCGGAAAAGATGTGCCGGCTGATTGGTTTCCGCCCATAGACGGTCTGAAGGTTCTTTGTCTCGCTTCAGGAGGAGGACAGCAAGGGCCGGTCCTTGCTGCTGCAGGAGCGGATGTGACCATCTTTGACAATTCGGAAAAACAGCTTGCGCAAGACAGAATGGTTGCCGGGCGGGACGATCTTACGCTTCGGACTGTCAAAGGCAGCATGAATGATCTGAGCTGTTTTGATGATGAGTCATTTGATTTTATCGTGCACCCGGTATCGAATTGCTTTGTTGATACGGTTCTTCCGGTATGGAAAGAAGCTCATCGCGTATTGAAAAAAGGCGGGTCTTTAGTCTCCGGTTTTGTAAATCCCGTCGTGTTCTTATTTGATATGGATTTAGAGCAGGAAGGCGTACTAAAAGTAAAGTATTCCATTCCGTTTTCGGATGAAAAAGATCTGAGTAAGAAAAAGGTAAAGGAACTTATTGATAATCATGAAGCGCTTGAATTCGGCCATACGCTGGAGGATCAAATTAAAGGTCAGATTGACGCAGGCTTCATGGTTGCCGGTTTTTACGAGGACAAAGGCGGCCTCGTGCTGGATGAATACATTAATACATACTCCGTAACAAGAAGCATTAAAATATAAAAACGGCATCCCGTCAGAGGTGCTGTTTTTTTGCGGCTTTTTCCTGCGGACGGCTGATCACATTAGCCGAAACCGGTTCTATTCCAATGTCTCTGGCCCAAACCGACAGTTGTCCCATATGGTGAATCTCATGCGCAAGGATGTGGCGGAGAATATCTTCTTTAGGAAAGGTTTGGTCCATCCATTCCGGCTTAACAAGATCCGGTCCTTTGAGGGAGACCGCATGAATGACATCCTCCCGATACTGTTCAGACAGCTTTCTGAGATCCTGAATGCTTGTATAGTCAGACTCAGCAGGTAAAACATCATCTTTACCTAAAATGGCACGAGCCCAGCTGATCTCGACATCAATGATATGAAATAAAGTCCGCAAGATGCTCTCCATTCCGCCCGTCCGGGTTTTCGTCAGTTCCTCCCGGCTCAGCTTTTCACATATCATAAACCACTCGTCACGCACCGTCCAATTGTATTGAAACAGCTTTTTCATCACGTCACCTCAGCTCTTTCTTCTTCCAGTTAACATAAAACTCCTTCATTTGGGAGGATTTCCACTATCAACAAAGCATGCTTTTTCCCTTTTCCTTTCAAAATAACAGTAAAAAGGAGCGTGGCTGGCAATGGCAGAAGTATTATCTTTTTCAGACGTGAAACGGCAGAAGGATTTTGAGCTTGAGAAGAGTTTACTAAAGGAGCTGTCACTGACGCAGATCATTCAGTCCGTAAAAGCATGTCTTACCCCTTTGTTTCCCTTTCTTCAAGACGAAAACGGCATTCTGAGTGAAGGATGCATAGATTTTGCAATTGAAGCGTATTTATTAGGCGGCCGGTTCGGCGTCTTTGGCTATTATGGTGAGTCTTTGCAGAGGGCAAACGCCCGTTCGGCTGAAGAAGAGGAAGAACTGACGGTCGATTTTTTTGAATATCTTTGCAATTGGACGCATGAGCAATATTCTTCCGTTGAACAAAAAGAAATCTATGAAGCGTCCTGCCGGTTTATCAACAGCTGGTGGACGGAAGGATTTCTGCAAAGAGAAAAACAATGTAAGCTCCGCATGAGGTAATCATAATTTCTTCCCTTGTCCCATACTTATTAATAACGGGGACAAGCGGGAGGGAAAGGTATGACAAAAAAGCTGAAATGGCTCGGTTTTTTACTTGGCTTTATCATATTATTGTGTTTATTCCGGTTTCAATTCCATAATGATGATTCCTGGCGGCCGTGGAGTCTGCCGCTGAGCGGGAAAATCATCTATCTCGATCCGGGACACGGCGGGCCGGACGGAGGCGCCACGGGAGGCAGTCACCTTGAAAAGGACATTACTCTCGAAGTGGCCTCCAGGGTCAGAGACTATTTGCAGGAGCAGGGAGCTTTGGTCATTATGACGCGGGAGACGGATACTGATTTAGCTCCTGAAGGGACGAAAGGCTACAGCAGACGCAAAGCGGAAGATCTGAGAAAGCGCGTGGAAATCATCAACCGTTCAGAGGCGGAGCTTTATATCAGCATTCATCTGAACGCCATACCGTCACCGAGATGGAGCGGCGCCCAAAGCTTCTACTATGGAAAATACGAAGAAAATGAAAAAGTGGCAAAATATATACAGGACGAATTGAGAATCAATTTGGAGAATACAACGAGAAAGGCGAAACGGATACACGGCATTTACTTAATGCAGAATGTAACCAAACCGGGCGCGCTGGTGGAGATCGGATTTCTGTCCAATCCCGCGGAAGCGAAAAGGCTCGGCCAGCCCAAATATCAGGACAAAATCGCTTCTTCCGTGTATAAGGGCGTATTGAGATACTTCACAGAGAAAGGAGACCCTCCCGAGTAAGGAGGGTTTTTCGCCGATTCTATGTTTAATATATGGTATAATACCATTTGTAAACGAATACACAAAGGGTGAGGGTTCGATGATAAGAGAAGATGAAGTAAGAAATATAGTCGGAAACATGCGCGAACCTTTTCTTCATAGACCGCTGGGAGAATTGGATGCCATTAAAGAAGTAAAGATCAAGCCGGAAAAACGGCATGTCAGTGTGAAAATTGCATTGGCAAAAACGGGGACGGCTGAACAGATGGGTATTCAGCAGGAAATCGTATCCGTTCTGAAAGAAGCGGGTGCGGAAACTGTGGGACTGCGGTTTGAAGAGCTGCCGGAAGAAACATTGGCGAAATTCAGCCGGCCGGCTGCTGAAAGCGAAACCCTGCTGAATAGGAAACATCCGCCGGTCTTTCTTGCGGTGGCAAGCGGAAAAGGCGGTGTCGGCAAATCAACGGTTTCCGTCAACCTGGCCATTTCTCTTGCGCGGCTCGGAAAAAAAGTCGGCTTGATCGATGCGGATATATACGGATTCAGCGTGCCGGACATGATGGGTATTACAGTTCGCCCGACAGTAGAAGGAGAAAAACTGCTTCCTGTCGAAAGATTTGGAGTAAAGGTTATGTCGATGGGCTTTTTCGTCGAAGAAAACGCTCCGGTTGTGTGGAGAGGGCCGATGCTGGGCAAGATGCTGAATAACTTCTTCCATGAAGTTGACTGGGGAGAGGTTGACTATATCGTTCTTGATCTGCCGCCCGGCACTGGTGATGTGGCGCTCGATGTACACACGATGCTTCCGAGCTGCAAAGAGATTATCGTATCAACGCCGCACCCTACAGCCGCATTTGTAGCGGCGAGAGCGGGTTCTATGGCGATTAAGACCGATCATGAAGTTGTAGGGGTCATTGAAAATATGGCTTACTATGAAAGTGCAAAAACCGGCGAGAGAGAATATGTGTTCGGTCAAGGCGGGGGAGATAAGCTTGCAGAGGAATTGCAAGTGCCGCTGCTTGGCAGAATTCCTTTAAAACAGCCTGATTGGGACAAGGATCAGTTTGCGCCTTCTGTCTATGACAGAAGTCATCCGATCGGGGAAATTTATATGGGGATCGCCCAGAAAGTCATTGAAAAAACAGCTGAATAAAAAAGGGGCCGGGATCAACACGGCCCGGCCTTTTATTGGCTTTCTTTTTCAGAGCTTGAAGCTGCTTTTTTCAATTCATCCTCGAATTGCTTTTTGAAAAGCGGGCTGGAAAGTGTCTCTGTAATTACATCTTCTAAGTAACTGCGGAACTTTTGGCTTTTCACCAGCTCATAGTATTTTTTATCCATGCCGGGGTCCTGCATGATCTGCATAAAACTTTTCTGATAATCAGGGTCTTTCATCAGTTTTTTTATGATTTTTTCATGCTCGGGCTGAAGAGTTTTTGCAAAGCTCTCGGCGAATTTTGAGTCTTCAAAAATGGTTTTCCAGAACTCCGCCCCTTTTTTAGAGGTGAGGGTTTTCTCTATTGTGCCTTTAATGGCATTTTGATCAATCACCAATGCCTCATTCATCGCATCATCATTTAATATTTCCTTAATTGCCTTTTTTCCATCATCGGTCTTTAATATATCAACAACCATTTTTTTAGTCTGGTCATAATCCATATCCGCTGCTTGGTCTTTTGGAGCACAAGCTGTTACAGATAATAAAACAAAACAGCTTATCAATAGCGTTTTGGCTTTTGACATGCATAAGCTCCTTCCTTACTTGTACTTATTTTTAATATGATTCATCGGAATGGATTTATACATAACAAAATATCGCTGAACGCGATTGTCAGGGGGATGAATAAGAGATGAAAAGCCGCGGGCTTGTTCGATTTTTCTTTTCGATTTTAGCTGTGGGCGCTCTTATTACAAGCGTCGTGGGATTTGCTCTGAAGTGGGGGGAGTACAAGGGGTTCTTTCTGAATTTTGAGGCCGGTCAGATTTTCTCCGTTCTGATCTGGTTTATCGGGGTGGGCATGATTTTCAGTGTGATCAGCCAGATGGGATTCTTCGTTTTTCTGACGGTGCACCGGTTTGCCCTTGAAATTCTCAGATCAAGCTCGCTTTGGAATCTGCTTCAGCTGTTTATCATTTTGTTTGTCGCTTTTGATTTAATGTACG
Organism: Bacillus sp. EB106-06-01-XG163; assembly: GCF_058791615.1. NCBI lineage: Bacteria > Bacillati > Bacillota > Bacilli > Caryophanales > Bacillaceae > Bacillus > Bacillus sp. EB106-06-01-XG163. The sequence goes on along the minus strand of NZ_JBYTDS010000018.1, from coordinate 1,309 downwards.
TCAGATTTTTGTTTTTCGGAGAGCGGGATGACTCGATTGCGGGGTTTGTCTGGCTGCCGCTGGCTCTGCTTGCCGTCGGCCTGTTGACGGCGTATATAAAACAAAAGCAGTCCTCAAAAAATACGTTCGTTTCATCATTATTTTTAATGGTTGTTATTACAGCGCTTGAATGGGTTCCTGCGCTACGAGTGAATAATGAGGACTGGCTTTATTTGATGCTGATTCCGCTGATGGGCTGCAATGCGTTTCAGCTGCTAATGCTGCCGAAGTTTGCCCAGAGGTAATTATTTCACTTCTGATGACTTGACGTCAGTATTTGCGATCAGGTCGCCGACGGTCACGTTTTTCAGTCCTTTTTGCTTTAAATTGTGAATGATGGCGGGGAGCGCTTCTTCAGTCTGTGTTGCTGAATCAGAGGCGTGCAGCAGAACAATGTCGCCGCCTTTTATATGACTGTTTACATTTTCAATGATTTTATCAGGACCGGGATTTTTCCAATCCTGCGAGTTAACACTGTAATGAACCACTGAATAGTGGTACTGCTGTGCAATGGTAAGAACCTTTTTATTAAATTGTCCGGTCGGCGGGCGGAGTAAATGAACATTCTTCACACCCAGCTTTTTAAATGCGGTCTGGGCCCGGAGGATATCTTTTTTTATTTCATTGTCCTCTAGGTTGGTATAATTCTTATACGCATATCCCATGCTGCCGATTTGATGTCCGTCTTTTACCATACGTTCAACTGTGTCCGGGTGCCGTTCCGCCCAAGAAGCTGATAGAAAAAAAGTAGCGTTTTTAATACCGTTTGCTTTTAGCGCGTTCAGAATCGGAACCGCCTTTTCATCGCCCCAGCTGATATCGAATGTTAATGCGACTTCCCCCGCTCTCGTCTCCCCTTTTGAAATAGCCTTTGGGCCGCTATCAGTTAAAAATACAGGAAGGGGGACGGCTCTCTGTATATAAAAAAAGCTGGCTGCTGCAAATGCGGCAATGATAATAATAAGCAGCTGTTTTATCCTTCTGATGTGCCACACGTAGAAGTGATTCACTGATGACGCCTCCTTATCTTGTCCATGCTTGATTACATCGTATGCCGCGGCGGAGATGAATATAACGAAATACGTTTTAAAAAAAACGAAAAAAACACTTGCTAAATTCAACGAATGCGTGGTATATTATTAAACGTCGCTGATGAACAGCAGACAACAACAAAAAGCTTCGGAAACAACGTAAAAAAAGTTGTTGACATAAAAGAAGCTGAGTGGTAAGATAATAAAGCTGCTTCAACAAGCGGTAATGATCTTTGAAA
>NZ_JBYTDS010000017.1:0-83657 GCF_058791615.1 Bacillus sp. EB106-06-01-XG163 | reverse complement strand
ACAACCAATCACCGATAAACTATCGGCAATTGGCTGTTTAAAAGGTGTTTTGACCCCTGTCTCAAAAACGGGGGTCAATCCCGGGTTTCCGGGGTGTTTTGGTTATTCTGCAATCGCGTCTGTTAAAACAGGAACGACTTGTTTCTTTCTGGATACGACGCCTTTTAAAAGAGCCGTGTTGTTTTCTAAAGTCACGTTGAATGCTTTTTCCACTTTTGACGCTTGATCACCGATGGCAAGCGCAAGGGAATCGTTTTCCAGAATATCCGTAATCACGAGAAGGAACAGGTCAAGGTTCTTCTCAGCAATTACTTTTGAAAGAGCCGCTTCTAATTCCGGCTGCCGCTTTTTAACATCTTCAATATCAACTGTGTTGACTTGGGCGATTTCGACTTTTTTGCTGCCGAGCGTGAACTCTTTCGCATCAAGAGAAATCAGTTCTTCCACAGTTTTTTTGCTTAAGTCGGCGCCCGCTTTCAGCATGTTTAAGCCGTACTCTTCCGCATCTACGCCGGCAATTTCAGCAAGCTCTTTTGCCGCTGCGATATCTTGCTCCGTGCAAGTCGGAGATTTAAATAACAGAGAGTCGGAAATGATTGCTGACAGCATGAGGCCCGCAATTTCTTTCTCGATTTTCACGTTATTTTCTTTGTACATTTTGTTTAAGATCGTAGCCGTACAGCCGACCGGCTCAGCACGGTAGTAAAGAGGTTCCGCTGTTTCGAAGTTGGCGATACGGTGGTGGTCGATAACTTCAAGAACCTGAACGTCTTCGATATCCTTGATGCTTTGCTGGCGTTCATTGTGGTCAACAAGGATGACGCCGTTTACTTCGTTTGCGGCTGTTTCCACCAAACGCGGGCTTTCCTGCTTGAAATAATCAAGCGCGTATTGTGTTTCGCCGTTGACTTGTCCAAGGCGGACGGGCTCAGCATTGAAGCCGAGTTTATTTTTTAGATCAGCGTAGGCAATGGCAGAGCAAATGGTATCTGTGTCTGGGTTTTGATGTCCGAAAATAAGAATTTTTTCCATAATAACTCCTTGTCCTTTTTTGTAGTGTAAACAATCTTTTTATAGTTTAACACGTCTTGAGGAGGGTGTAATCTTCAAAACCTTAAAAATTGATGTGAAAAAGAAGCATTTTTGTTGAGAGGTGGAGAGGATTGCGAGTAAAATACTGGGTAAGTCAGATGCTAATCAGCATATAGTATCAAAAAAGGTACTATGGAGGATGAAAAATGAACATATATCCGAATAAAGAAGGTTGTCCGGTTGAACTGACGCTTTCCGTTATCGGCGGAAAGTGGAAGGGTATTTTGTTTTATCATATGATCGGCGGAAAAAAGCGGTTTAATGAGTTTCGGCGCATTTGCCCCAGCATTACGCAGCGTATGCTGACGCTTCAGCTTCGCGAGCTTGAGGCGGACGGCATCGTGCATCGCGAGGTATATCAGCAGGTGCCTCCAAAGGTGGAGTATTCTCTTACCGAATTCGGCAGGTCGCTGGAACCGATCGTTTTGCAAATGAAGAAATGGGGAGATGCCAACCGGGAGTTTCTCGAGACATACCGGGATAAAACGTCTCCTCAAGATCAGTCCGCTCAAAAATAAGAAGCAGCAAAGGATTAAATTCCTTGCTGCTTTTTTTTATTTCATCGCGATGGCTTTTCTGGCGTTGCGCACATCATTCTTCAGCAATTCGCTCAGGTTGTAAGCCGGATATTGACCGCGTTCTTCCATATACTCAAAGACCATTTGGTGCCACTTGATGGCCGCGTTTAAGTGCTTGACGAAGACGTGTCTTAATTGAGGTGTGGCCGTCTCTGTAATGGCTCCGGCATAATTGCGGACAGATGTTTTGGCCAGAATGAGCAGGCCGCCGCTGTAAAAGGAGGAATCAGCGCGCTCTTCTGTTTCATCCTCACGAAAAGCGGGAGCTTCAGGGAAGAAAGGAAGCAGTTCACGCAGGTTTTGTTCCAAAGAATGGATGGAAAATCTGTAAAGCTGTTTTAATCTGGCATCGCTTACGTCCCGCTCTGTTCTTTTTAATTTCACAAGTCCGTTTGCCTGGAAAGCCACTAACTCATGCAGTTCTAACGTTTCATGCCATGCTAATGTTCTCCGCTCAGTCATGGTGTAAGAATCTCCTTTATCCTTCATTTTCACTATCAGCATATGCCCCGGTTCCGATGTTGTTCCTGATGTTTTGAAGTTTCCAGAAAGGGAAAATCAATGTAAAGGAAATACGAAATAGAGGTGAAACTATATGTGGGACATGATAAAGAACTTCTTCCTTTTCAGCAGCGGTGTTTTGCAGGCGACCACTCTCTTACTTATCGTTATCGTCTTGTTATATGTACGAAAAACCAAAAAGAAAAACAGAGATACTTCTGGTTTCATGGATGATCAGGATCACTGATACAACGGGCATTCTTTCACTGGGATGTCCGTTTGTCTGTTTTCATGTTTCACATGGAACATTGCGGCTGTCCGCGCTCATTTTACTTGCGATTTCGACTTATGTTAAAATATATACGTGTATTTTGGAGAGTTTATGGAAAATTCAGGTCTTGAAAGAGACATTGCGGCGTCAAAAGAGCAGTCGTCTAAGCTGCTCTTTTCTATTCGTATGTTCGAATGATACAAGGTTTGAGGTGAGTAAGTGAAAAATACAAGGGCTCTAATAGAAGGCGCCATTTTGATCAGTATTTTTGCAATCATTTCCCTTTTGGTCGTGTACCTCCCTTTACTGGGGGCAATTCTTCTCTTTGCTTTGCCGCTGCCGATCATTCTTTACACCATTCGGCACGGTCTGAAGCCCGGGGTATGGATGGGGCTTGCCAGCCTTCCTGTCAGCTTTATTGTAAGTTCGTTTACCGGGCTTACAGGCGCTTTTACGGCGGCCTGTACGGGAATCGCCATGGGATATTATTTTAAAAAGAAACAGTCCGGCTATGCGGTTGCTGCCGGCGCTATGGCGTATGTGCTGTGCGGCGTCGTTTTTTTTGTGGTCAGCATCGTGTTCCTTAACATGAATGTGGTTGATACCACCATGTCCCAGCTTCGGGAGTCGCTGTCTGTGGCTGATACCATGTCAAAACAGCTGGGTTACGGAGACCAGTTCGGGAAGCAGATCAAGCTGATGGAAAGTCAGCTGAGCACGGTTCAATATCTTTTTCCTACAGTGCTCGTATTGACCGGCATCGTTTTTTCTTTCCTCAGTTATGCTATGGCAAGGCCGCTTTTACGGCGATTTTCCCCTGATCTTCCGAAGATGAAGCCTTTTAGAGAGCTCAAACTCCCGCAAAGCGTTGTCATTCTGTATTTTATTGTGACGATATTAGGGTTTCTGCCTTTAGAAAAAGGGCATATGCTGTATTCGGTTTCATTGAATGGGGGATTTATTCTCAGCTTGCTGATTTGTATTCAAGGATTAGCGTTTATTTTTTTCTATTGCCGCGAAATGGAGATGCCGAAAGCCGTTCCTGTATTAGCAATTGTGCTGGGGGTGCTTTTTCCGCTCATCTTGTCCGTGTATCTCCTCTTAGGCATCATTGACATAGGCTTTAACATAAGAAATAAGGTGACGCGAAATTGAGTGTGACTTACAGGTGGGGAGTTGATAGAAATGCCTAGTTTTTATGAAAAACCGTTGTTTCGGTATCCCATCTATGCATTGATTGCATTGTCAATCATCATAATTCTCATCAGCATTTACTTTAACTGGCTGATAGGAGCCATCGGCGTTGTGCTGCTCGCCGTGATCTTGTTTTTCATTAAGCGTGCGGATTCTCTGATCAGAAAAGAAATTGACGATTATATCTCCACGTTATCGTATAGATTGAAAAAAGTAGGCGAAGAGGCATTAATGGAAATGCCTATCGGGATTATGCTGTTTAATGATCAATATTACATTGAGTGGGCGAATCCGTTTTTGTCTTCCTGTTTTAATGAAAGCACGCTCGTCGGACGCTCGCTGTATGACACATGCGAGGCCGTCGTGCCGCTGATCAAGCAGGAGGTCGATTCGGAAACGATCACCTTGAATGAGCGGAAGTTTAAAGTAGTGATTAAAAGAGATGAGCGCCTGCTTTATTTCTTTGATGTGACAGAACAGATTCAGATTGAAAAGCAGTACGAAAATGAGAGAACCGTGCTGGCATATATCTTCTTAGATAACTATGATGACGTCACACAGGGGCTGGATGACCAAACGAGAAGCACGATGAACAGCCAGGTCACCTCATTATTAAATGCGTGGGCGCAGGAGTACGGCATTTTTCTGAAACGGACGTCCTCGGAGCGGTTTATCGCGGTGTTAAATGAACACATTTTAACGGAGCTTGAAAACGCGAAATTTTCGATTTTGGATGAAATCCGAGAAAAAACATCCGTCCACACTGTATCATTGACCCTCAGCATCGGGATCGGCGCATCGGTTTCTTCCTTGAAGGAGCTTGGAGATCTGGCGCAGTCCAGCCTCGATTTGGCTCTCGGCCGCGGAGGCGACCAAGTGGCGATCAAAATGCCGAACGGCAAGGTGAAATTTTACGGCGGCAAAACGAATCCGATGGAGAAGCGCACAAGGGTGCGCGCCCGGGTGATTTCTCACGCGCTCAAGGAAATTGTCTCAGAAAGCAGCAATGTCATTATCATGGGGCACAAATTTCCTGATATGGACGCAGTCGGAGCCGCAATCGGAATATTGAAGGTGGCGCAGGCCAACGGCAAAGAAGGCTACATCGTCATTGATCCGAACCAGATCGGATCAAGTGTTCAGCGTCTGATTGAAGAAATTAAAAAATATGAAGAGCTGTGGTCGCGGTTCATCACGCCGGAAGAGGCGATGGAAATTTCAAATGACGACACGCTGCTTGTCGTCGTTGATACACATAAACCGTCCCTTGTGATGGAAGAGCGTCTCGTGAACAAAATCGAGCACATCGTTGTGATTGACCACCACCGCAGAGGCGAGGAATTTATTAAAGACCCGCTGCTCGTTTATATGGAGCCATACGCTTCATCCACCGCAGAACTCGTGACGGAGCTGCTTGAATACCAGCCGAAGCGGCTCAAAGTCAATATGATTGAAGCGACGGCCCTGTTAGCTGGTATAATAGTGGATACAAAGAGTTTTTCCCTTCGCACGGGCTCGCGGACGTTCGACGCCGCTTCTTATTTGAGAGCGAAAGGCGCAGATACGGTTCTGGTGCAGAAAGTTCTCAAAGAATCGGTCGGTTCTTATATCAAGCGGGCGAAGCTGATCCAGCATACGTCTCTTTATAAAGAACATATCGCGATTGCTTCTCTTCCTGAGAACGAAGAGGAGTACTTTGACCAGGTGCTGATTGCGCAGGCGGCTGATTCCCTCTTATCGATGAGTGAAGTGGAAGCTTCATTTGCGGTAGCCAGACGGGATGAGCATACGGTGTGCATCAGTGCGAGATCGCTGGGCGAGGTCAATGTGCAGATTATTATGGAGGCGCTGGATGGCGGAGGGCATTTAACCAATGCGGCAACCCAGTTATCGGGCATTTCTGTCTCAGAAGCGCTCGTCCGGCTGAAGGAAGCCATTGATGAATATTTTGAGGGAGGCGTTCAGAGATGAAGGTTATTTTCTTACAAGATGTAAAAGGTAAAGGAAAAAAAGGCGAAGTGAAAAACGTAGCAGACGGTTATGCACATAACTTTCTCATTAAAAAAGGCCTCGCTGTCGAAGCAAATGCGACAAACATCAGCGCATTGAAAGGACAGAAAGAAAAAGAGAAAAAAGAAGCGATTGCCGAGCTTGAAAGAGCCAAAGATTTGAAAGAAACGCTTGAACAGCTGACTGTTGAGCTGAGTGCCAAATCCGGTGAAGGCGGCCGTCTATTCGGATCTGTCACAAGCAAACAGATTGCAGAAGCGCTGCAAAAAACGCATAAGATTAAAGTGGATAAACGGAAATTGGAGCTCCAAGACGGTATCCGCACACTGGGATATACAAACGTTCCTGTAAAGCTGCACCCTGAAGTTCAGGCTGTGCTGAAGGTTCACGTAAAAGAAGAAGCGTAATACACAATGAAAAACCCGCCGATCCGGCGGGTTTTTTTCATGTCAGCAGACGGCGCAGCGCAAGAAAATGATGAGATTGTTTCATTTCCGATCATCACCAGATTGCATATTATATTACATCATAACGAAGGATGTGTCGGTATGAAACGATTTTTTTCTGAAACATATTTTAATAATCCGGAGAATAAAAAGGCGCTGGAGCACTATCCGCTGATCGGTGATGGAAAAGACGGGGAAGTCTATCGCTTAACACACAACAAATGCGTAAAATACTTCTTTGAAAAAGGGACATGCAAAAAGGAATTGGCAGCTTTAAAGACCGGACAAGGTTCCCCGGTGATTCCAAGACTGTATGAATACGGAGATCGTTATATTGTGATGGAATATGTCCAAGGCACCTCTCTTGCCCGCCATATCAAACAAGAAAAATCCCTGTCCGTCAAACTGACTGCTGATATTTTAAATATGCTGGATGAATTAAAAAGAATCGGTTTTACCAGATGGGATGCCGAAATCAGGCACATTCTGATCAACGAACACGGAAATCTTAAGGTCATCGACCATAAAAGAGCTTTTTCCGCCATTACCCGGTTTCCCGTAAAACTATTAAAAGGACTGGACAAATACGGCTTGGCGGATGAGTTTTTGAACACTATAAAAAAATTAAATCCGTCACGTTACCTGGAATGGCAGCCGCACATGTAAGTTTCTGAAAATCCGCACATGTAAGTTTCCTTTTTGTAGGGTCGTCATATGATATTTGTAACATTTGTTTGGTGGAGTGTGGAAAAAATGGCAGAATACATTATGGTTATCGGCGCTCATCCCGATGATGAACTATTGGGATCAGCGGGCACCATAAAACGGCTGATCAATGAAGGATATAAAGTAATTTCCGTTATTACGGCATTAGGAAGAAAAGAAGAAGCTCATCATATTAAACAATTAGGCGAACGCGCGAATCAAGAGCTTGGAATTGAGAAAGTCATCTTTTTGGAGCACACGAATTTAGAGCTGGAATGTATCCCTCTTCATAAGCTTGTCAAAGAATTAGAGCAGCTCATTCGCGTCTATCAGCCTGATAAAATCTTTACACATCATTACGGCGATATCAATATGGACCACCAGAGAACATTCCAAGCAGTTTTAACAGCCGCCAGACCGCTTCCGAATCAAAAGCCTATCGAACTGCTTACGTTTGAAACGCTATCTTCAAGCGAGTGGGAGAGGAATACGGCTGATAAACTCTTCAAGCCTAATTACTTCGTTAACATCACAGACACAATGGATGCCAAACTCGCGGCGCTTCACCACTATGACGTAGAAATGAGGGATTACCCTCATCCCCGTTCATATGAAGGCGTAAAACATTTAGGAAAAGTCAGAGGGATGACGGCGGGTGTGGAATACGCTGAAGCTTTTGAAGTCGTGCGGAGGATCTGGAAATGATCAAGACATTTTCCGTCCCCTATCCGTATATGGTCCAGACGCTTGACCGCTACTACGGGGTCAAAACGCGCCCGCGAAAAAAGGCGGCAGTAAAGACACAGTTGAAACATGAACATCATATTCCGCGGTTATACAGGAAAAAAAAGAAGTTATCCATTTTGATTGCCACGTTTTGGGACTACCCGCACACGGGCGGTTTATCAAACTATATTAAAACGCTTAGTGAAGGCCTGAAAAAGAGAGGTCATAAGGTGGATGTCATATCCCCTAATCTGTTTCCGTCCGCACAGGTAAAAGAACTGCGGGCGGCTGTTGTTCCGAAATTAAAAGATTTCTTTAAAGACAGATATGGGGTTTATAACGATCATATTTTGAAAAATAATCGGCTGATGTTTATATACGAGCAAATGCTTCAAAAGATTCATTTGGAAAGATATGATGTGTTCCACGCTCAAGATTTATTTACAGCCAATATGTTAGGCAGGTTCAATCAAATCTATAAAAAACCTTTATTTTTCACACCGCATGGCATGTTTACTTTCAACAGACTTAAATTTCACATCTTTAAAAAAGGCTCGGTAGAAGAGATTTATTATAAAAAATTAGAGATGAAAGCCATTGAATACGCAGATCGCCTGATTATTATCAGCGATACGTTCCGCAGCCCGCTCATGAAGCTCGGAGCCGAACAGGAAGACATGACAACGGTGGTCACAGGAATCGATTACGATGCAAAAACAGGCGGGAAAAGAAAAACCCCGGTACCGAAAAATAAGATCATCATCTCGTGTATTGCAAGATTAGGCCCGAGAAAAGGTCACAAATATTTACTGGACGCACTTTCGAGAATTCCATCTGATGTACTTGAGCATGTTGAAGTGCTGATCGCGGGCGACGGAGAGATGAGGAGCGCCTTAGAGGAACAGGCTCGAAAACTGAATCTATCTATGGTTTCCTTTTTAGGAAAAAGAGATGATGTTCCCGCTATTTTGAATGTGACGGACATATTCGTACTGCCGACCATTAATGATAGTCTGCCTATTTCGATTATTGAAGCGATGTTCAGCGGCTCGGCTATCATCGCGACCGATTGCGGGGGTATTCCGGATCTGATCCGCCATAACAAAACGGGGCTTATTGTCGAGCCGGGAAATGCAAAGGTTCTTGCCCGGGCTTTAGCGTTTTTTATCACTAACAAATCTGCGCGGAAGATAGCTGCTTCAAACGCAAAGGCCTACGCAGAGAAATATTTAAGCAGTGAGACGATGATAAAAAATATCGAATCGATTTATCAAAATACCAACAGCTCGGAGGGAGATCATGAAACATGAACATGCAGCCGTTGTACTTGATTTCAGTGCAAACGGGATTGGGATCATTCGCAGCCTGGCCCGAAGAGGAATCGATGTTTACGCGTTTGACACGGAGGGACCTTATCGTATCGGAAAATCAAGGTTGGCAGATTGCGGGATATGTCCCAGCCCTTTAACACAAGAGGAAGAACTGCTGACATTTCTGACTGATTTCGGGAAGCGATTCCAAGCAAAGCCGGTTCTGTACGCAGGATCTGATGATTATGCGGGATTTATATCTAAATTCCGCGAGACATTAGCCGGCTTTTTTTTGTTTTTGCTCCCGAGCCGCTCTCTGTTAGAAACGGTCTTAGATAAAAGCAAAGCATATGAATTAGCGGTCAAGCATCACATCCCCTGCCCGAAAACCTTTTTTCCGAACAACCGGGATGAGCTGGAAGAGGCCATCGCCAATATTGACTTCCCGTGTATTTTAAAACCGGTGGCCGGCCATGAATACAGAAAAAAAGTAAACAAAAAAGCAATTGTAATGAAGGATGCCGCACAATTGCGCAAGGAGTTCAGCTCCTACAGAGAAAATGGAGAACTGCTCGTGCAGGAGATCATCCCCGGAGACAACCAGTGTTTTTATAAAGTCGCCACTTTTTATGATGACCAAATGAAATTAATGGGCCTATTCTCTCTGCAAAAGAACCATCAATTCCCTGCAGATTTTGGCGCGGGGGCCCACGTCGTCAGCAAACGGCTTCCTGATTTAATCGAGAAGACCCTGCCGTTTTTTGAAGCGATTCAGCTGAAGGGAGTAGGCATGGCGGAATTTAAAAAGGATCCCCGGGACAATGTTTACAAGTTTATCGAAATTAATCCGCGCTTTTGGCTCAGCCATAGCCTGACAGAACCGGCAGGCGTTCATTTCGTTTACATGTACTATCTGTATTTGACCGGACAACATGTGAAGCCCCAGCTCGAACAAAAAGACGGAATCAACTGGATTTATGAGGTGCGTTATTTCTTAACGTTTTTGAAGAAACGAAAAAGAGGAGAAATGACGTTCCGGGATTTTTGGAAAGGGTGTAAAGGAAAAAAAGAGTACGCTCTTTTTGCTTGGAATGACCCGATGCCATTTATCAGAAACACTTGGTCTCATCTCAAAAACAGCTGGAAACGGAAGCGGAAGGAAGATCGGCATGTATGAAAAGGATCTTTTGTATGGCGCATTTCAAAAACTGAGAATTGACGAAAAACTGTCGTATTCGTTCGGTGAAAGGGCTGCGGTGAATCCGGATGACATCACATGCCTGAAATCGACGGACAGAAGCGCCATTTATAAACTGTTTGTAAAGAAAAAATCCGGAACTGTTCCGCTGATATTGAAGGTATATAAATCTTCCCGTGAAAAAAATAAGGTCGAGATTAATATATACGGGAAAGCCCGTTCCGTTTTAGGGGATTTGCTGCCGGACATCTATCTTATAGAAGAAAGTGACCATGAAACGTGGATATTTATGGAGTTTGTCAGCCAGATCAGGGGACAGCTTACATTTCACCCGAAGCATTTCAAGTATATTATTCCGTCTGTCGCAGAATTGCACAGCCGCACCTTTGAAAATAAGAATATTTCTGACGGTAAATGGCGGTCGTGGCTGCCGGTATATGAATCGGAAACCATGAGAAAAGGGCGTAAAAAGCAGATCAAAAAGACAGCGGAATTATTGGATAGGGCTCTTAAAGATGAGCGCACAAAAGATATCGTGAAGCCTCATTATCGGCAAATCACAAACTTGCTTGAGCAGGAGGAGCCGGATTTTTTCCCTGAATTGATACAAAACGGCTCAGCCATCACACACGGTGATCTTCATATGCAGAATATCTGCACCCACGATGCGTCCGGGCATGAACCGTGGGATATTCAATTCATCGATTGGGAATCCGCAAAATACGCGCCGGTTTGGTTTGATATGACGGTGCTGGTTGAAATTCTGCTTGGCTTCAGAAAAGATTGGAGCCGGCACGCAGAAGATATTCGGACGTATTGCGTAAAAGTGTATACGAAAGAAATGAAAAAGCGGGGCATTCATTTTCAGACCCCTCCTATGACGCTTTATAAAATGGCTTATTTGCAGAGAACACTTGAAAAAGGGCTTCATACCCAATTGCGGAGAATCTTCGACAATCGGGGAGGGGAACTGCTGCCGTATCATGTTGACAAAGTGTCAAAATGGGGACGGGAATTAGGATTATAAGTTTGAGAGAGGGGGAGCGGATGTGAAAGAAGAGATCGGCAAGCCGAACGGTCTGGTGCCTCTAGCCTTATTGCGCGTCATGGATCAATTTTACGGGATCGAACATCAAGGTGAGCCAGAGATGCTGTATTCGTTCTGTGCGGAAGGAAAAAGCTCCCCCAAACGAAAAAAGCCATTGCGTATTCTGTACGCAACCTTTCTCCGTTACCCGAATGTCGGAGGGTTGGCGAGTTATATCACATCAATTAAGACGGGTTTTGAGCGCATCGGTCATCAGGCGGATGTCATCTCGCCGCTCCAAATGCCGCCAACTTTTTTTCAGGAAGATATCCCGCGGGCCGCTGACGAGATCAGAGCGTTTCTTGTTGGCAGATACGGCGCCGCAAATGAAAAGTTTGTGAAGAATCTCAGCTATTTACATGTCTTTCAAAGATTTTTGAAGGAGAAAGACTTAGAACAATATGACCTGTTTCACGCGCAGGATTTATTTGCGGTATTTTTGCTGGGATACCTTAATCAAACGTACCAGCGTCCTCTTTTTTTCACGCCGCACGGACATTTTACGAAAAGCCGGATGAAGTTTCATAAAATCCAAAAGGGTTCAATAGAAGAGGCATATTTCAGTGAAATAGAAAGGCAGGGTATTCAAGCTTCGGATAAAATCATTACAATCAGCGACTCCTTTCACGAGCCTTTGCTGGAGTACGGAGCGAAGGAGGCTCAGCTGAAGACTGTTCATACCGGCATTGACATTCAGGATGCCCCTGAGTCAAAACGTGCTGAAAAGCTCGTGATTGCGTGCGTTTCCCGTCTGACCGAGCGAAAAGGACATGATGTGATGCTGGACGCTCTCGCCCGCATCCGGCACCATTTATCCGGAGTTGATATATGGATCATCGGAGACGGAAACATGAGAGGGTTTCTGGAAGAGAAGAGACGGAAACTGGGCCTCTCAAATGTGTTTTTCCTCGGAAAACGACGTGATGTGCCGGCGCTTTTGGCTGAATCATCTATATTTGTCCTGCCGACATTGAATGATAATTTCCCTATAGCGATCATCGAAGCGATGTTCTCAGGTCAAGCCATTGTCGCAACTGACTGCGGAGGAATCCCTGAGATGATCCGGCATGAGGCCACAGGGCTTATTTGTCAGCCCGGCAACAGCCGCGAACTTGCTGATGCTCTCGTAATGCTGATTACGGATCAGTCTCTCAGGGAACGGCTTGGAAAAGAAGCGCGCTCCTATGCCGGCCGGCATCTGCGTCAGGAACTGATGGTTTCAAAAATAGAAAGTATTTATCAATCATTTTTCTGAATGATACCGGCGCCGCATGGCAGGTGCTTCAAGAGCAAAATAAAGAGGCCGGCGTTTAACTATCCAGCCTCTTTCCGAACTATTTTTTCATCTCATACAGAGTCTGCTGACTTTGTCCGCCCGGGCCGCCCGTCATTCCTTTCCGGGCTGAGCTTGTTTTTCCGGTGCTGTATTGGTCAGCTGAGATTTTTGTGCCGTTCTTTTTCCTCCATGAGACAAGCTTCGTATTGCCTGAATTGTTTCCGGATAATAAGAAATATTTCACTTTTCCTTCGTCAACAAGTTTTTTCAGCTGTGAGACGGTTAAAATCGGATCGGTTCCGTTCAAAGAATGTTTTGCCAAAATTTTCTTCGCGAAAAAAAGAGGCGGAAAGCCATCGCTTCCGCCTCCCGCACATATATATGAGAGAGCAGCCTTTATTTGTGATCGTTCTCTTTTTGGACTTCAGCTAATTTGGCAAGCAGAATGTGCTGAGGCATGTGCATGATTCTCTCAAGCGGCATATTCAGTGATTCTGCGAGCTTTTGCGCCGTTTCGGCGGAAATTTGCAGCGGTTTCATGTGATCACTCCTTCCGTTTCTTTATTGTACTAAAATCAGAAATCTATCGTAAGAGGATATGACAAAGGAATGGAGGTTTGAAAAGCGGGGCTTTATAACAGAATGGGGGAGGTTTTTTATGCAATCGCCATTGATGTTATTACAGCTGAAGCTGGCTGATTATCAGAAAAAAGCCGCAGAACTGCGGACAATTGACGAATTTATTATACTGAAACAGACATTGCAGGACATGATGAAAGTATTCGCCGCCTGTGAAGAATGGGAGCTGTATCAAAAAACGGCCGATCTCATGGCGCAGACGGTGCTGCACATCCGTTTCATCGAATAAGAAAAGCCCTCGCTCGGGCGAAGGCTTTTCTTAAAAGGACCGTTCTTCTTCAATGTTTTTATGCTGATCATAAATGACAAGCTTAGACGGGCTGTTCTCTTTAGCCGTCTGCTCCGCTTTCTCGATCGCCGCGTCCTTTGATGTATAAAGAGCCGTCGGCGCCACATTTTCCACCTTCACAAACCATCCGTCCGCATCAACACTGGGTGTTACTGCATATGTTTTCATCCTTCTTACCTCCTGGTTTCGATTTATTTATTTGTTTCCCGGCATTCGGAATGGCGAAACACGCAGCCGCTGTTTGACAAATACAGGGAAAGTGATGTTTTTCTATTCTTTTTCTTGAGAAATGGTAAAATGGAGTTTGGATATTTTTTAAGGAGAGGACGGTGCTTAGCATGACAGACCTTCTGAATGATCGGCTGCCGCCGCAAAACATAGAAGCTGAGCAGGCCGTGTTAGGTGCTGTTTTTTTACAGCCGTCTGCGTTAACACTGGCTTCTGAAGTGTTGATTCCGGATGATTTCTACAGAATGTCACACCAAAAAATTTACAATGCCATGCTCGTGCTCGGAGACCGCGGTGAACCGGTTGATTTGGTCACGGTAACGTCAGAGCTTGCGAATACCGATTTGTTAGAAGAGGTGGGAGGCGTCTCTTACCTGACGGACATCGCGAATTCCGTTCCGACAGCGGCTAATATAGAATATTACGCGAAAATCGTTGAGGAAAAATCCATTCTCCGCCGTTTAATTAGAACGGCGACCTCAATCGCTCAAGACGGGTATACGCGAGAGGATGAAGTTGAAGATTTATTAAGCGATGCGGAAAAAACGATTATGGAGGTCGCGCAGCGAAAAAATTCGGGCGCCTTCCAAAATATCAAAGACGTGCTTGTGCAAACATACGACAACATTGAGCAGCTTCACAACCGGAAAGGCGATATTACCGGGATTCCGACTGGTTTTATTGAGCTTGACCGGATGACGGCGGGGTTTCAGCGGAATGATTTGATCATTGTCGCGGCCCGTCCGTCTGTGGGGAAAACGGCATTCGCCTTAAATATTGCGCAAAACGTGGCCACCAAAACGGATGAGAGCGTCGCGATATTCAGTCTTGAGATGGGTGCCGAGCAGCTTGTCATGCGTATGCTCTGCGCTGAAGGGAATATTAATGCCCAAAATCTCAGAACGGGAAATCTGACGGAAGAAGATTGGGGCAAGCTGACGATGGCGATGGGAAGCCTGTCAAACAGCGGTATCTTTATAGATGATACCCCCGGCATCCGCGTCAGCGAAATCCGTTCAAAATGCCGCAGACTGAAGCAGGAGAACGGATTGGGCATGATTTTAATTGACTACTTGCAGCTCATTCAGGGAAGCGGCCGTTCAAGCGACAACCGCCAGCAAGAGGTATCGGAAATTTCACGGGCGCTAAAAGCGCTGGCGCGGGAGCTTGAAGTCCCGGTCATCGCCCTGTCTCAGCTCTCCCGGGGTGTTGAGCAGCGGCAGGATAAACGTCCGATGATGTCAGATATCCGTGAGTCGGGAAGTATTGAGCAGGATGCCGACATCGTCGCCTTCCTGTATCGTGATGATTACTATGATAAAGAATCCGAAAACAAAAATATCATCGAAATCATTATTGCCAAACAGCGTAACGGCCCGGTGGGCACCGTCTCACTGGCTTTTGTGAAAGAATACAATAAGTTCGTAAACCTGGAAAGGCGCTTTGATGACGGCGGTGTTCCGGCAGGTGCGTAAAGCCTCAAGCAATGTCTTGAGGCTTTTTTTCAACCGAAAGAATGAGAGAATGCCGTCCGTTCGGCAGACGAAAAAAAGAAGGCGCTTTTATATAATGGCATTAAGGGAGGGATGATGATGACAATTGAATTTCCGCAATTTCAAGCGGCGCAAATCCGGATTGCCCGGCCGACCGGACAGCTCAAAGAAATCATCAGGTTTTATGAAGAGGGCCTCGGGCTGAAGAGGGTCGGCAGTTTTTCCGGACATGAGGGCTACAGCGGCGTCATGTTCGGCCTGCCCCATACGCAATATCACTTAGAATTCACCGAAGAAACCGGCGCGTCTCAGCCGGCGCCCGTTCCGCACGGCGACAGCCTGCTTGTCTTTTACATCCAGGATCAGCAGGAGGTCATCCGCATCAGCACGAAATTAAAGCAGATGGGATATGAGGAGAAAGCACCCGAAAACCCGTACTGGGAAGAAAAAGGCGTGACCATCGAAGATCCTGACGGCTGGCGGGTCGTCCTGATGAATACAAGTGGCATATAAATGACTGTCTGAAGAACCCTGATTACGGGTTCTTTTTCTTGTTAAAGCATGAAAGTTTCGGGAGTAATAGATAGCAAATGAAAGAGAAAACGCTTTTAATCATGTTTAAGGCGAACAAATATAGATTGATAAGATTTAAATGTTCGGATTTACGATTGACTTTCTGTTTCGGCACTGATACACTTAATTTGTTTGAATGAGATATCGTTTTGAAAGGTTAACGGAGGTGCACGGATATATGTCTTCAGTAGTCGTAGTAGGTACGCAGTGGGGCGATGAAGGAAAAGGTAAAATTACAGATTTCCTATCAGAAAATGCAGAAGTGATCGCACGTTATCAAGGCGGAAACAATGCAGGACATACCATCAAGTTTGATGGCGTCACGTACAAGCTTCATTTAATCCCATCAGGAATTTTTTATAAAGAAAAAGCGTGTGTCATCGGGAACGGAATGGTTGTTGATCCGAAAGCGCTCGTAACGGAGCTTGCGTATCTTCATGAACGCAATGTGAGCACGGATAACTTGAGAATCAGCAACAGAGCCCATGTCATTCTTCCATACCATCTGAAACTGGATGAAGTAGAGGAAGAACGCAAAGGGGCCAACAAGATCGGCACAACGAAAAAAGGCATCGGACCTGCTTATATGGACAAAGCGGCGCGGATCGGCATCCGGATCGCAGACCTGCTAGATCGTGACGTGTTTGCAGAAAAGCTTGAACGGAACCTTGAAGAGAAAAACCGTCTGCTTGAAAAAATGTATGAAACAGAAGGCTTCAAAATTGAAGATATTCTGGATGAGTATTATGAATACGGCCAGCAGATTAAAAAGTATGTATGCGATACATCCGTCGTCTTAAATGACGCGCTGGATGAAGGCCGCCGCGTTTTATTTGAAGGCGCTCAAGGGGTTATGCTTGATATTGACCAAGGGACATACCCGTTTGTCACTTCATCCAACCCGGTCGCCGGAGGGGTGACGATCGGTTCAGGCGTAGGCCCGACAAAAATCCAGCACGTCGTCGGTGTATCTAAAGCGTACACAACCCGTGTCGGTGACGGTCCTTTCCCGACTGAGCTGAAAGATGAAATCGGGGATCAAATCCGTGAAGTCGGACGCGAATACGGCACAACGACAGGCCGTCCGCGCCGTGTCGGCTGGTTTGACAGCGTTGTTGTCCGCCACGCCCGCCGCGTCAGCGGAATCACAGATCTTTCTCTGAACTCAATCGATGTGCTGACTGGCATTGAAACATTGAAAATCTGTGTCGCTTACCGCTACAAAGGTGAAGTGATTGAAGAATTCCCGGCAAGTCTGAAAGCTCTCGCAGAGTGTGAACCGGTATATGAAGAAATGCCTGGCTGGACGGAAGATATCACAGGCGCAAAAACATTAAGCGATCTTCCTGAAAATGCGCGCCATTATCTGGAACGCGTATCTCAGCTGACAGGTATTCCGCTTTCTATTTTCTCTGTCGGTCCCGACCGTTCACAAACGAACGTCATCCGCAGTGTATACCGCGCTAACTAAGAATTTGCAGCAAACAAGCCTCCGGTCACGGAGGCTTGTTTTTTTATGTAGGAAAAAAATAATAGATTTTTTTCAAAAAAGTAGTTGCCACTTTCGAATGTTCTATGATATTATAAATCTCGTTGTTACGGAACAGCTTCAATAGAGTACTGCAAGAAAGCTTTTGTCTGAATGCTCTATGATACATAATCCGACACATCAGGAGCCATTAGCTCAGTTGGTAGAGCATCTGACTTTTAATCAGAGGGTCGAAGGTTCGAGTCCTTCATGGCTCACCACTTTTTATGGCCCGTTGGTCAAGCGGTTAAGACACCGCCCTTTCACGGCGGTAACACGGGTTCGAATCCCGTACGGGTCATTGATTTACTTTAGCGTTATTGCTAACTCCTTATTTGTCCTCGGAGGGCCGCCACGATACGGCTCTCCGGACAAATTACTGTAAGGTCCGGTAGTTCAGTTGGTTAGAATGCCTGCCTGTCACGCAGGAGGTCGCGGGTTCGAGTCCCGTCCGGACCGCCATTTTACTTTACTTTATAGTATAGAAAAGAAACATCTGGCTCGGTAGCTCAGTTGGTAGAGCAACGGACTGAAAATCCGTGTGTCGGCGGTTCGATTCCGTCCCGAGCCACTTACCCAAACGCATCTGCAATAGTAGGTGCGTTTTTTCTTTTGTTATAAAAAAGGGAGAGCCGGCTTTTCAGCCGGCCCAGAAGAAGACGTCAAACACTAGACGGCATTTTTTTTCGTGAGGTTTCAAAAAAATATTATTTTTTAAAAGAAAATAAAAAACATGACAAAAGGATGGCAGTTCAATACGTTTTTGCGCTGTTCTCTTTAATTTTTTTATCTTTTGACCTGAAACCGTTATAATAGACGGGGAACGTTTTTCACGATCCGAATTGTGATCATCATGAAACATCAATAGATGAAATGAAGTCATTCTGGCAGGAGGAAAATCAAGATGATGGATAAGAAAATCCTTGTAGTCGATGATGAAAAACCGATTGCAGATATATTAGAGTTTAATTTAAGAAAAGAAGGCTATGACGTGCATTGTGCGTACGACGGAAACGAAGCCGTGGAAATGGTGGAGGAGCTTCAGCCTGATTTAATTCTTTTAGATATTATGCTTCCGAATAAAGACGGAGTTGAAGTGTGCCGGGAAGTCCGGAAAAAATATGATATGCCGATTATTATGCTGACGGCAAAAGACTCGGAGATTGACAAGGTCATCGGGCTTGAAATCGGAGCGGATGACTATGTCACGAAGCCTTTCAGCACGCGTGAGCTTCTGGCCCGCGTCAAAGCGAACCTGCGCCGCCAGCTTACGGTTGCGCCGGCTGAGGAAGAATCAGCTTCTAATGACATTCATATCGGTTCTCTCGTCATCTTCCCTGACGCTTATGTCGTATCAAAAAGAGAAGAAACGATCGAGCTGACTCATCGTGAGTTTGAATTGCTTCATTACTTAGCCAAACATATCGGACAGGTTATGACGCGTGAGCATCTGCTGCAGACTGTGTGGGGCTATGACTATTTCGGTGATGTGAGAACGGTGGATGTAACAGTGCGCCGTCTCCGTGAGAAAATCGAGGATAATCCGAGCCATCCGAACTGGATCGTCACAAGACGGGGTGTCGGTTATTACTTGAGAAACCCTGAACAGGACTAACCGGCGATGAATAAGGTTGGTTTTTTTCGGTCGATTCAGTTTAAGATCACGCTGATCTATGTGCTTCTCATTATCATCGCCATGCAGATTATCGGCGTGTACTTTGTGAAACAGGTGGAGAATTCTCTTCTCAAGTCCTATGAATTATCGTTAAATCAGCGGATTGACAATCTTTCCTATTATATTGAGCAGGAATATAAAGGAGATAATGACAGCACCGTCATTAAAGATGACGTCAAACGGATTTTGAATGATTTTACGAAGAATAATGAAATACGGGAGATTACATTTGTTGATAAAAGCTATGAGGTCGTCGGTTCCTCGAGGCCTTATGGCGAGGAAATAGCGGGGAAACAGACGACTGACCCGATTTTTAAACGGATTTTCTCAACAAAACAGGCCTATTCAAAAAAATATTATGATCCTAAAAGTAAAAACAGAGTGCTGATTTCAGCAAAACCTGTCGTCACAGAGAATCAGGAAGTTGTCGGCGCGATTTATGTCGTGGCCAGTATGGAAGATACCTTTAACCAGATGAAAACCGTCAACTCGATTCTTGCTTCAGGAACAGGCTTAGCCCTTGTTCTGACGGCTCTTCTCGGTATATTTCTCGCCCGCACCATTACCCATCCGCTGTCGGATATGCGTAAGCAGGCGATGGAACTGGCAAAAGGGAATTTCTCCAGAAAGGTGCGGAAATACGGGCATGATGAAATCGGTCAGCTCGCAACGACGTTCAACCATCTGACGAGAGAGCTTGAAGATGCCCAAGCCATGACGGAAGGGGAGAGAAGAAAGCTTTCTTCCGTTATCGCGTATATGACGGACGGTGTCATCGCTACGAATCGCAACGGGGCTATTATTCTTTTAAACAGCCCTGCGCTTGAGCTGCTGAATGTTTCACGTGAAACGGCTTTAGAGATGCCGATTACGTCTTTATTGGGCATAAAAGAGAACTTTACATTTGAGGATTTAGTAGAACAGCAGGATTCAATGCTGCTGGAGATCGAACGTGACGATGAAACGACTGTACTGCGGGTGAATTTTTCCGTTATTCAGAGAGAGCACGGAAAAATCGACGGTTTAATCGCGGTTCTTTATGATGTCACCGAACAGGAAAAACTCGATCGGGAACGCAGAGAGTTCGTTGCCAACGTGTCTCATGAGCTGCGGACACCGCTGACGACCATGCGAAGCTATTTAGAGGCGCTTGCAGAAGGCGCGTGGGAAAATAAAGATATCGCTCCGCGTTTCCTAATGGTGACCCAAAATGAGACTGAGCGCATGATCAGATTGGTGAACGACCTGCTTCAGCTTTCTAAATTCGACAGCAAAGATTATCAGTTTAATCGAGAGTGGATTCATATGATCCGCTTTATGTCACTGATTATCGATCGTTTTGAAATGACGAAAGAACAGCATGTCGAATTTATCCGCGAGCTTCCGGACAGAAATCTGTACGTGGAGATTGATCAGGATAAAGTGACGCAGGTTCTCGATAATATCATTTCTAACGCACTGAAATACTCACCGGAAGGCGGGCATGTCACTTTCTCAGTCGATGTGAACGAGAAAGAAGAGCTGCTTTATATCAGCGTAAAAGATGAAGGTATCGGCATTCCGAAAAAAGATGTGGAAAAAGTCTTTGACCGTTTCTACAGAGTGGATAAAGCGCGCACGAGAAAACTCGGCGGCACCGGACTCGGCCTTGCGATTGCAAAAGAGATGGTTCAGGCGCACGGCGGAGACATTTGGGCCGACAGTGTAGAAGGCAAAGGAACGAAGATTACATTTACTCTTCCATATAAAGAAGAGCAAGAGGATGATTGGGATGAGGCGTGAAAATATAAAAACAGTCATACTGTCAGTGCTGGTCGTCATTAGTCTTGTTTTAACATGGGGAATTTGGACATTCCAGCCCAATTTTTCAGAAGGCACGGCCTCAACCAAATCGACTGTCCGGGAAAAGCATAAAATTGATAAAACGAGCCAAAAAGTGTCGCAAACGGTAAAACCCCGGGATATGTTTATTCATACAAACGGCTCTCATTATAAAGTGGATGATGAGACGCTCTTTAATGACCTGTGGGCGGATTTGCCGCAATGGGAAGTAAAAGGGATGAAGGATATTTCCGATCAATACGACAAGCTCGGTTTTAAAAATTGGCTTTACGGCAGAAACGGCAATTCGGCAAAGCTCGATCTGCAATTCAATGACACCATTCCGATTGATTTCTTCCAAACAATGTTTAAATGGTCGAATCCGTCAATGGAATACAGCTCATTTGACCATATTGTCATTCCGTTTAATGAGAATAAGACAAATAAGAAGATTTACATGGTCTCATACAGCAAGCAGCTGATTTTGGAAGTGACTGTGGAATCGGCGAATTACCGCAATCTGATGAATGAGCTGTACAGCAAAAAGTCGAGTATGCCGTTATACCACCTCTATTCGGTCGGAAAAAGCAAAGAATTTCTCATGCCGAATGCGCGGTTTAATATGAAGGAAAAAGAATTTATCACTGAAACCATTAAGACGAACCTGTTTAAGCAGACGCTTTTTAATGATCCGAGCACGGTCAGAGAAGACCCGAATTACAATCGGAATGTGCTGACTGACGGAATCAGCCGTCTGGAAATCAATTCGACACAGCGGCAGATTCAATTCCAGCATCGGAACCTGGCACAAAGCGCTTCTTATCAAACAGGGGAGCTGATTAAGAAAAGCTATAAATATTTAGAGGATACGGGAAGCTGGACGGATCATTATCAATTTTTCAATGTGAGTGATAACCAGCAGCTGAGTTTCTACATGTTTAAAGACCAAATGCCTGTGATCAACAGCACGTCTAAGCCTTTCGGATCCGGACCTGTTTTGACCCTGCAATGGGCCAATGACGAGGTTCTCAGCTACAAGCGGCCGAACTATGTTCTCGGACCGAATCCGATTAAAACAAAAGACGTAAAAATGATGAACGGCAATGAGGTTGTGTCTCTGCTGGAGCAGCAGGATAAATACGACGTGAATAAAATCGACCAGA
The DNA here is from genome assembly GCF_058791615.1 of Bacillus sp. EB106-06-01-XG163. Classification (NCBI taxonomy): domain Bacteria; kingdom Bacillati; phylum Bacillota; class Bacilli; order Caryophanales; family Bacillaceae; genus Bacillus; species Bacillus sp. EB106-06-01-XG163. The sequence continues at coordinate 61,854 of NZ_JBYTDS010000017.1, read as the reverse complement.
TCTTCCTGTCCTATCAAATGGTCTCTTCATCAACGAATGATCTCGTTGAACTGGAACCCGTCTGGAGTATGAAAATCAACGGGAAGATCGTCCCGATTACGAAAGATCTGCTGGGGAAGGAGGAGGACGATAATGGAGTGGAATAAGACAAAAACGATCTTCATCATTGCCTTCCTCATCCTCGATATTTTTCTCGGCTATCAGTTTTTTGAAAAACGCTCGAGCAGTGAATACGAAGTGATTAAAAATTCAAATGTGGAAAAAGACATGGAGATGGATCATATCACTTTCGGCAACCTGTCTTCTGATTCCGCGACGGGCTACCGGCTGACGGCGGGCCAAAAGGTATTTACCGCTGAAGATATTGATGCTTTGAAAGATCAAAAGCCTTTAATGGAGATGCCGGAGGATGATCACAAGGTTACCACACTGAAAATGAAATTTACCGATCCGGTCGGTTTATCGAAGCAAAAACCGCAGGAGGATGCGGAATCGCTCGTCAGCTCTAAAATAACCGGCGGTGAAAAATATAAACTGTGGAAAGTCGACAAGGATAAAAAACAGATCATTTTTTACCAGATGTATGACGGCCAGTTTATTTATCAGGATTTTGACTCGTCCACGGATGCGATCGGACAGGTGATTCTGCATCTGAACGATAAAAACGAGGTCGTATCTTACGAGCAGACCATGCTGGAGTCATTCAAGCGAATCCAGACGGAGAGCCTGATTCCTGAGCTTGATGCGGTCGAATTATTGTATTCTCAAAATTACTTAAAAGCGAATTGCGCCGTTAAAAGCGTTAAGTTCGGCTATATTGCCCAATATCCGCTGACAAGTACGCAGGTGCTGGCGCCGGTATGGAGAATTACAATTGAAGATAAGTCAAAAGGGACGAAGAAAAAGACACAGCAAACGTACACTGTGAATGCATTGGAAAGCACAGTCATTGATAACAATCAAAATAAATAATGGAGTGAGACACAATGGGCTTGCAATTTAGCGTGCTTGCGAGCGGGAGTACCGGAAACGCGTTTTATCTGGAGACAGAGGAGCACTCTTTTCTGGTGGATGCCGGCCTGAGCGGTAAAGCGATGGACGGGCTGATGGAGAAAATCGGCCGCAAGATAGACGACGTCGACGGCATCTTTGTCACTCACGAGCACAGCGACCATATTAAAGGGCTCGGCGTCATTGCGAGAAAGTACGGACTTCCCGTCTACGCCAATGAAAAGACGTGGAAAGCGATGGAGAATCAGATCGGCAAGCTGGATACCGGACAAAAGTTTTTGTTCCCGATGGAAAGCGTAAAATCCTTCGGCGGGCTTGATGTTGAGTCATTCGGCGTCTCCCATGACGCGGCCGAGCCGATGTTTTATGTTTTCCACTACCAAGGCAGAAAGCTCGCGCTGATGACGGACACCGGGTATGTGAGCGACAGAATGAAAGGCATTATCCGTTCGGCCAATGTGTTTGTGTTTGAAAGCAACCATGATGTCGGCATGCTGCAAATGGGCAGATACCCATGGAGCATTAAGCGGCGGATTTTAAGCGATGTCGGCCACGTCTCCAATGAAGACGCGGCGCTCGCCATGACTGATGTCATCGGCGACGGCACATCGCGCATCTATTTGGCGCATCTGAGCCAAGACAACAATATGAAGGAACTGGCGAGAATGTCCGTGCAGCAGACATTGGCTGCGAAAGGATTTGTCGCCGGGGAAACGTTTCAGTTATTTGATACCGATCCGAAAATCCCGACGCCGCTGTGCGCCGTGTAATTTTTCCAAATGAATCATGATTATTAATCCGCGATCTGACCCACACTATAAGCAAATCGAGTACTCTTGAAAGGATTTGAGATAGGGTGGATTATAATCGCGATGATGAACAGTACGCCTCCGAACAGCCCCGCCGCAGCAAGAGAGGGTACTTTCTATCAAGTCTGATCGGCGTCATCGTCGGGGCCGCGCTCATGGCTTTCCTGCTGCCGTACTGGACAGGCGGAGACCATGGAGAAAGCAGCAAAAGCACCAGCCAGCGTCTCGGCAGCGAACAGGTGAAAACAGTCAACGTAAATGTCAATGACGCTGTCACGAATATGGTCAGCCGTGTATCAGATTCGGTAGTCGGTGTTCTCAATATCCAAAAGACCGATATTTGGGGAGAGGGCGGCGAAGCGGGAAGCGGGTCGGGCGTCATTTACAAAAAGAACGGAAACACTTCTTATATCGTAACCAATCACCATGTCATTGAAGGTGCGACTGAGATTGAGATCAGCCTGAAGGATGGCTCACGCGTGCCTGCTGAGCTGATCGGGAGCGACCGTCTGATGGATCTCGCCGTGCTGAAGGTGAAGTCTGATAAAATCAAATCGGCCGCCCAGTTCGGCAATTCTGATCAGGTCAAAGTCGGAGAACCGGTCATTGCGATCGGAAATCCGCTCGGGCTTGAATTTGCGGGATCAGTGACACAGGGGATCATTTCAGGCACGGAAAGGGCGGTGCCCGTTGACTCAAACGGCGACGGACAGCCGGATTGGAATGCGGAAGTGCTGCAGACCGATGCCGCGATTAACCCCGGCAACAGCGGCGGCGCTTTGATGGATATATCGGGCAAGGTGGTCGGCATCAACTCAATGAAGATCGCTGAATCCGCCGTTGAAGGCATCGGCCTGTCCATCCCGTCAAAGCTTGTCATTCCCGTTATTCAGGATTTAGAAAAATACGGAGAAGTCAGACGGCCTTTCCTCGGTATTGAGATGAAATCCTTAACGGATATTGCGAGCTACCATTGGAGCCAGACGCTGAAACTTCCGAAAGGCATTAAAACCGGGGCGGTCATTATGGGTGTCGACGCGTTTTCACCGGCCGGAAAAGCGGGTTTGAAAAAGCTCGACGTGATCACCGGGTTCGACGGACATAAGGTCAATGACGTTGTGGATCTCCGTGAGCGCCTGTATCGCAAAAAGATCGGTGACCGTGTGAACATCACGTTCTACCGTTCGGGAAAGAAAAAAACAGCGGAAGTCAAACTGACAGAAGCGGATCGATTACAGAAATAAAAAAACAGCCCGGACAACCGGGCTGTTTTTTATTGATTTATTTGTTAATATTATACTATTATGAAAACGGGAGGTGACACACATGAAAACGGCTGATGTGATCATCGTATTGAATGAAATCGAGGGTGAATGTGAAGGAAGAATTATTTTAGAATGCAGAATTTAAGAAAATGAAACATGTCATATTAAACGTCCTTTTTCAGGGCGCTTTTTTTATGCCTTTTTTCAGAAGCCATAAAAAAGAACTGAACGCGGGTCACAACACGTTCAGTTAAAAATGGATATATTTGAAAAAAAGGTAGACATGAACTTAGAACTTTGTGATTGAAACAGACTGGTGCTGCTGAATTGAAGCGGCAGATAATGATTTTTATTTGCAGATGGCTCCGTTTTCAGCGTTTCCTTTCACCAATTCAGCTTAGATTCCGTTTTGTTTCAGATAAAAGCGAATAATAGAAGGGGAAGCGAAAAAAATAAACACAGGCTGATACATCTAAGGAGAGACTGCATCATGGAAAAGTTGAAAGGCATCAAGCTGAGTGCAGACGGCGAGTCTGCACTCATTGATTCTTTAACGATGGGGCTTCATTACGGAACGGTCCTTAGGGAAGACAATATCGTCGAGGTGTACATCCGTTCTCTGCGCGAAAAGCTGAAGGACAAAGAGCACAAGGTGATTCGCACGGTTCGGGGCGCCGGGTACAGGATGAATCTGGCATGAAACGGCTGTACAGAACCCTGCGGTTCCAGCTCCTGTTCAGGTCACTGGCGATTTTGGCTTTGCTGTTATGTTTCATCGGCGGTACTCAGTACATGTTTATGACACGGACGATGTATGAAAATCAGGCGATCAGCATTCAGAGTGATATCAATTCAATGGATCAAAGCGTATGGAGGTCAATCAAAACCCTTGCCCGTTCCGAAACACCGGCTCATCCGAATTTGATTTACCCCGGGGTGACGGTTGCTTTTATCAATCAATCATACAAGATGTCTGTTTTATCAGAAGACCCGCACGCGGGGGCCGCTCCTTCTTTTCCGAAAAAAGTGTACCGGGATGCGCTGACAGACACCATGGCGCTTCACTATCAGGTGGCTCACAATGAGGCGGGTGAGGAAATCATCGTCGTGTTTCAGGCGATTTCCGTTGACGGAAGGCAGGCGGGAGTTGTGCAGATGAGCACGCTGACACAGCCTTTGAATGATTCGCTTTTCCGCCAGATCAGCATTTTCGCGGTGCTTTCCTTTGCGGCTTTGGTCATCGGACTGTTTGTTTTCTTGCCGGTGATCCGGCTCACACTCAAGCCGCTGTCCCGCATTGTGCGTATGATGGGTGACATTTCTGCCGGCAGTCTCGATAAACGGCTGCCGATCGATAGGAAGCAGGCCGAAATTGAGTCGCTGGGCATCTCCATCAATCAGATGCTGGAACGGATTGAAACCTCTTTTCAGGCGGAAAAAGAAGCGAAGGAGCGCATCCGGCAGTTTGTATCAGACGCATCACATGAGCTGAGAACGCCGCTTACCTCCATTCACGGCTGTATCGAAATTTTAATGCGCGGAGCGGCGGAGAAGCCGGAGCAGAAAGAAAAAGCGCTTCAAAGCATGTACGCGGAATCCGCCAGGGCGAATAAGCTGATAGAGGATCTTCTGTTTCTCGCGCAGATTGACCGGGTGCCGAGCTTTGAAATGAAAAAAGGCGCATTGGGAGACGTCATTTTGGAAATGGAGGCTCAGCTGAAGCTGCTCGCGAGAAACCGGAAGCTCGAGTTCTTTGTTGATCAAAAGATAGAAGCCGTTTTTGACAAAGACAAAATGAAGCAGGCCATTCTCAACCTCTTTTACAATGCGGTGCAGCATACGGATGAAGACACGGGTGTCATCACCGTCTCCCTGCAGAAAGACGGAGGAATCATGCTTATGATTGCGGATAACGGAACGGGAATCGCTCCGGAGCATGTGCCTCATTTGTTTGACCGGTTTTACAGGGCGGAAACCTCCCGATCCCGTCAATCCGGCGGCGCGGGGCTGGGTCTTGCCATTACAAAAACCATTATCGACAGCCATAACGGAACAATTGAAGTGAAAAGTGAGCAGGGAAAAGGCTCCGTGTTCATCATCCGGCTGCCGGGATAAACCGGGAAGCAGGAAGAAATATCACAATTTATATGTAAATTCTAAATTTTCAAAAAATAACTTGTCCTTTTCCAATATTGGTGATAATATCTAGTTATTGGTAAAGGGGGTGTGTACTGATGAAGATTGAAGAACTTGATCTTGATACAGAAACAGCAAGCTTGGTGCATCGCTGCTAGTAAAGCCGTGACTCCCCTCATTGGGGAGTTATTATCTTTCAGGGGGTATGTCATGATGTCAACGGACTGTAAGCGCTGGAAGTTTAAAGACAGCGTGCAGGTGCTGACCTACACGGCGCATATTATCATTCAATATCGAAAGGCGATTAAGCTTGCGCATACGAGTGAGATCAAAGAGGCGGTTGAACGGCTGACCATCGGTTGTGAAAAACAAGAGCTTTCTGATCTTCTGGGAGAGGAAGCGGGAAACCAGTTTTTCGATGCGTTAATGAAATTGGATGCTTTAATAGAGCCATGGCAAAACGGCCGTGAAGGCCGCATCACTGAAAAGCAGCTGTACCATTTTGAGAAATACAACCAAAACCCCAATCTGATCCAAAACAGATTAGACGGCAGCAGGGCAGCGATCGTGGGTCTGGGGGGCGTCGGAACGATCATTCTTCAAAACCTTTTGGCGGCGGGCATGCAGCATTTTATTCTCATTGATTTCGATGCCGTATCAGTACATAACCTGAACAGACAATTCGTCTATAATAAATCTTCTGTAGGCAAATTAAAGATCTCAGAATGCAGAGATTATATTGCGGGTATCAATCCCCATGCGGACGCAGCACTTTACCATCAGGAAATTACACAGCCGCAGGATCTGCGTGTGTTAGATCCGTACGAAATTGATATCGTCATAAATGCCGCTGACAAACCCCATAACATTTCTGAATGGGTTTACCGGTATTGTAAGGAGCGGAATATCGCGTTTATGACCGGGGGTGTCGGCAGCTTCAGCGGCCAATGGGGGCCTCTGCTCACGCCTGAATCCTATCAATCCGGCGTCACCTATGAAAAAAACATGCCGGCCGGACTTCTGAACTGTTACCCCGATGAACCGATCAAAGGTTCCTTAGGAGCGACAAACGGTATTATATCCTCGTTTATGTCTCATGACATTATCACATACCTTGCAGGCGGAAGCCCGAAATCCCTGAATACCCGCATCGGCCTGGACTTTGACGGCCTTCATATTACAGAAACGAAGCTTTCTCAAAAGGAAAGCGCTTTATGAAGACGATGCATCGTACGGCGAGAAAACCGGGCGACCCTCTGAAAATAGAAATCGACACAAGCCCGATACGCTTGAACCCATTAGATACGCAGGATTACACAAGCAAGATGATGTGCAGCATTATGTATGAAAGTCTGCAGGACGGCTATAACTGCCGGATCATCCGCAAAGATCCCCGCACCTGTCAGGTGGACATTCACCCGGACTATTTAGGCGACGCCGAGGGTGTGGTTCAAACGATCATCTATCATCTGACGAAAGAAAATCAAAGCCCCCATCTCGGCAGTTTCCTGAACATAAAACAGGCCGTTCCGTATGTAAAAGGCCTCGTCTCTTCCGATCAGCTCGGGGTGAACGTAACAGGCGAAAAACGCTTTGAAGTCACCTTGGACGAGCCGTCTGATGAAATAGAAGCCGTTTTGCAGAGCAGCTTTCTGATTCCTGGGACCGCCGGGGGCGATGTGCCGGAAAACGGCCCGTACCGATTCAAGCGCACGTTTGAGAAGGGGCTGGAATTTGAGCGGAATCCGCAATATAAAATGACGCCCGCGGATCACCGCACGGTTCAGACCATCCAATTTATTTTGAATGATGATCTGGAAAAAAGCATCGGGCTGTACGAAGCGAATCAAACGGACGTGACCTGCCACACCCAGTTTCATCATTCAAACATGAGGTATCGGCAGTATGCTGATTTTAAAGAAAATCATTTGCCGATGTTATTTACCTTCAAGGTAAAGGACGACATGCTGAGAACTTTCATTCAGCATTATTTTGATAAACAAAAGCTGGCCGGGGATTTGGGGCATATCATCACGCCGACTGATTCACTGATCGGTATATGGGAAAGCGGGAGGACACCGCAGAAAGATCCGCCCCTTTTGACAAGAGAAGAACCGATCCGAATCGTTTATGCCGATTATTATCCCAACGGAGAGATCATTGAAAGGCTGGCTGATTTGTTTCGGCGGGCCGGAGCGGACGTGTCCGTCTCCCGCGTCAGTCATTTCAATGATTATTACCATATGGATAAAAGCCGGTTTGATATTGAGCTCCATTTGTTCCTGCCGGCTTACATGCATGAGCTGAGCTATATCAAATATTTCATCCGCGACATCAGCGATCCAGGGAAGAAAAAAACGATCATTGATGCCGTAGGATCTGAAAAAAAGAAGGAACTTTTTGGGTTATTCGAGAATACAACTCATTATTGCCCAATTTGTTTTGGGAAAAGTCTGTATCTGCAAGATCCATGTATAGAGGGTTTTAGTGTAAAGACTGACGGGCTCCTTTCTGTTCATGATGTTAAATGCAGATAGCTGGAAAGGGGTATTCATTTGCGGAATCGAAATTTGCTTTACTTCTCCGGTTTTTTCGGAAACTTCTTTTTCGAACGGGGAATTTGGATTTTATATTTAACAAGCATGAATTATTCATTATTTCTTGTGGGCATCCTGCAATCGGTCCTGAATTTGGCGATGTTTCTGGCGGAAGTGCCGAGCGGCGTCATCTCGGACAGAATCGGGAGAAAAAAATCGCTCTTGCTCGGCCATTTTATGGTCATTGTCTATTTGGTGATGTTCCTGAGCTTCCATAACTTCATCGCCCTCTTCATCGCCCATATTATATACGGTATCGGGCTGACGTTTATATCAGGAACGGATCATGCCTTTTTGTTTGATTCACTGAAAGAACAAGGGAAAGAAAAGTGGTACGGCAAATCCATCGGAAATTATAACGGACTTGTCATACTCGGTCTTGCGATCGCCATGGGCATCGGCGGCTACTTGCAGGAAATATCATGGTCGTATGTGTTTATCGCCGGGATTGTCACTCAGCTGATTGCAATGGCGGTCATTACACAGCTGACGGAAATTAAATTTGAAAACAGTGAACACGAAACGCAGACGGTCGGTGACATCTTAAAAGAAGTCAAAGATTTCTTCAGGCTGAACAAAGCCTTTAAATATCTGGTGCTGTCACTCTCCGTTTTCTTTGCGATTACATCGGTTTTTTATATGTACGGACAAGATTTGTTAAGTCAGGAAGGGCTGTCCGTGCGCAATATATCCATTATTTTTGCGGGACTGTCCATCTTGCAGGCACTGTGCTCCATCTTTTCTTCCAAGCCGGCGGAAAAATTCACGCCGAGGCGCGTGCTTCTGCTGACATTCTGCATCATCGGGGCGGCCTATCTGTTTATACCATCGGGCAGTCTGTACGTGACGATTGCAGCTTTTGTCGTCATTAACGCGCTCTATGATGTGATAGAACCCGTATCCAGTCAGGTGGTGAATAATGAGATTCCGTCCAGAACGAGAGCCACGCTGCTGTCCATTATCAGTTTGATGACCTCGCTCTTCATGTTCATTGCCTTTCCGTTTATCGGATTCTTAACGGACTATTTTGATTCAGCTTTGCTGCTGACCGCAATCGGGGTATTATCCATCTTATTGTCGCTGTTTATGATGCTCAGCTTTTACAAACTGAAAGCGAGCGTCGCCATCCAGAATAAAGTCGAGCTTTGAACCAGAATGACAAAGGGATGATGTGAGTTGCTGAATATTCATAATCTTACGGTAAATTTAGCGGGAGATACGATTTTCAAACAAGTTTCTTTTTTCATCAATGAAGGCGAAAAAGTGCTTGTGGCCGGGCCGAACGGTTCCGGCAAAAGCACGCTGTTCAGGGTGCTTTCCGGAGAGCTTGAGGCAGATGAAGGAACGATTGCGATCAACAAAGGGGCGAAGGTCGGTTTGCTGAAGCAGATCGCTGATCCCAATGAGGATCTGACGTTGTATCAATATCTGGAAAAATCATTTGAAGCTCTAGCGGCGATCCAGAAGGAAATGAAGGCCATTGAGCTGAAGCTTTCGGAACCGATGAGCGATGACGAGCTGACTGCTTTATTGGAAAAGTACAGTCAATACACGGAAACATTTGAGCGGAACAACGGCTACCAGATGCACGCGATGATTGACGAGGTATGCAACGGGCTCAGCCTCAGCGAATTAAAGGATCAGCCGTTTTCAAAGCTGAGCGGCGGCGAAAAAACAAAAGCCGGCCTTGCCGAAATTTTAATCCGCAACGACGACGTTATACTGCTGGACGAGCCGACCAACCATTTGGATGTCCATGCGATTGAGTGGCTTGAAGGGTTTATTAAAAAATCGAACAAAACCATTCTGTTTACGACCCACGATAAAACGTTTGCCGACCAAACGGCGATGAAGGTGCTCGAGATTGACGATACCGAGGTGAAGATTTGGCCTTACGGATTCAGCGAATACTTGAAAAAGCGGGAAGAATTCATCATCGCCCAGTTTGAGAAATATGAAGAACAGCAGAGAAAAATACAGAAGATGAAGGAATCCATCGCCCAGCTGAGAGATTGGGCCAACCGCTCAAATCCGCCGTCTGTCGGCCTGCACAGACGCGCGAATAATATGGAAAAGGCACTGAAAAGGATCGAGCTGATCAATAAGCCGGTCCGGACGGAGCAAAAATTAAAAAACGCATTTCAGGAAGCGGGCGCCGGTTCAAAAGATATTGTGTTCATTGAAAACGGAAAGGTGACCAACGGATCTTCCCTTTTATATCAAAATGTGAATCTGCGCATAAAGCATAAAGACAGAATCGGCATCGTCGGCAGAAACGGCGTCGGCAAAACAACGCTGATCCGCTGTATCATCGGGGAAAGAGAACTGTCGGACGGCACCATTAAAGTGGGAGAAAATCTTAAGATAGGCTACATTGATCAAAAGAGCCATGTAGGAGATTCGAGTCAGACTATTCTGCAATTTTTTAAAGAAAATCTGCTGACTGAAGAGGGCATGGCCCGGAATATGCTGGCCAAGTACGGATTTTACGGGTCGTCAGTCTTTAAAAAACTTTCCGTCCTGTCGGGCGGTGAGAGAATCAGGCTGAAGCTGTCCATCTTAATGGAAAAAAAGCTGAATGTCCTGATCCTGGATGAGCCGACCAACCACTTGGATATTGAATCTCAGGAAATTCTCGAAAACAGCCTGATGCAGTTTCAAGGCACCATCATCTGCGTTTCTCATGACAGAAACCTGCTGGAGAAGTTCAACAAGATTTTCTGGCTTGAGAATCAAAACGTCACCATCTTTTCAGGTCCATACAGTTACGCCAAACAAAAAAAACGGCAGATTGCCGAATAAAAGGGGAATGGATATGACCATTGACAGACTGACAATCAATGAGTTATCGTACGATCTTTTTGTAAGCGAGTATGCTGATAAGAAACCTTTTATTTTGACGGGGGCAATGGATCACTGGGAATGCAGGCCGTGGACGCTTGAATACATTGACGAACACTATGGGGACAGAATGGTCACCATCCGGAAATCAGATATCGAAGGGGTCAAAACCTTTAAACAAGTAAAGCTTTCCAACTATATCGAGTACATTGATCAGAATGATGACAAATGGTACTGTGACTGGAATTTTACGCAGCTGAACCAAAATGACTTAGACCTTGTCTATTCCGCACCCGAGTATTTTACAAAAGACACATTGAGAGCGGATGAAGAAACGGGACGGGACTGGAAATGGTTCTTTCTCGGTTCAAAGCAGACAGGCACACCGCTGCATCAGGATTTTAACAACACGCACGCGTGGAACGGCGTCATTTTCGGGGAGAAGGAATGGATCTTCTATCATCCGGACGACTCTCCGTATTTGTACGAAGGAAATATCAATGTCTTTGATGAAAAAGACATTGAGCAAAAACCGCTGGTGCAAAAGGCGTCTCCGATCCGCTTCAGACAAAAGGCGGGAGAAATCATTTACGCGCCGCGCCATTGGTGGCATCAAGTCGAGAATACGGAACATACATTGGCAGTGAGTGAGAACTTTTGGTTTACCGGAGAGCGGCTTGCCAATCAGATATAAACGAAAGGCTGAGGAGCATCTCAGCCTTTTTTTGTATGGATTCATTTCATTCGGTCCAGACCGAATTTTTTCAGGCGGTATTGCAGGCTCTGTCTGCTGATTCCGAGCTCGTTTGCCGTTTTGGATATGTTATTGCCGTGTTTTCTCAGGATCTTTTCGATCATGTATTTTTCGAAGTTTTCCATTTTGTCTTTTAAATCGGTGCCGGGCTGGGTGCTTGCGGCGGCTTTGGTTTCCGTGTCAGCCGGTTTGATTTTCATCCGGTATTGGTAAGGCAGGTGGGCCGCCGTAATCGTCGTTTCATCCGTCATAAAGTTCATGGCGCCTTCAATCATATGTTCAAGCTCGCGGATGTTGCCCGGCCAGTCATATTCCAAGAAGAATCGCTGCACATCGTCACTGATCGAATCGACATGCATTTGGAACAGGTGATTGTTTTTCTGGATAAAGACTTCGGCCAGTGGCAGAATGTCCTCCTTGCGCTCCCGGAGCGGCGGAATGATCAGCGTGACAACGCTTAAGCGGTAGTATAAATCTTTGCGCAGCCGCTCTTCCGAAATGGCGGTGATCGGGTCTTCATTCATCGTGGCGATGATGCGGACGTCAATCGGTTTGTCCTGCGCTGATCCGATGCGCCTGATTTTCTTTTCCTGAAGGGCGCGGAGCAGTTTTGCCTGCAGGCTGAGATTGAGCGAGTTGATCTCATCAAGGAGCAGGGTGCCTCCCTGCGCCTGCTCAAATAACCCGGGCTGGTCGATGGCTCCGGTAAAGGCGCCTTTTTTCGTGCCGAATAAAATACTTTCGACCAGGCTATCCGGCAGGGCGGCGCAGTTTTGTGAGATGAACGGGGCGCCTGAGCGCTGGCTGCCGTTATGAATGCTTTGGGCGAACAGTTCCTTGCCCGTTCCCGTCTCGCCGGCCAAAAGCACCGATGATGATGTGCGGGTTGCCCGTTTTGCGTTTTCGATGACTTCCCGAATGACCGGGCTGTTGCCGAGAATACTGTCAAACGTGTAGCTGTTCTGTTCTTTCCTGTGCATGTTCTCCCTGATCAGCCGTTCGAGCTTGGTGACGTCCTTGGCGATTTCCACGGCTCCCTTGATCTCGCCGTTTTGCACAATCGGGAAGGTGTGGTTGATCGTCGTGATTTCCTGGCCTTTGTTATTGAAATAGCTTTGCTTCACGTTTTTAATCGTTTTGCCTTCTTGAAGGGCCTGAACGAGCGTGCTGTCCTGCTGATTGGAAAACATAAATACATCAGTCAGGTTTTTATGCAGGACGTCCCGTTCATCCATATCTTCAATCTGCATCATTTTCTTATTGTAAATGACGGTGCTGCCCTTTTCGTCCACCACATGCAGCCCGACATCAATCTCTTCCAGAATGCTTTGTAACACGAGTGTGTAAAATTCGCTGGTTGTGTGCAGGTCAATTCCCCCTCTCAATCGTCTTAACATTCATTATTTTAAAATAAATCGAACGGGAAACGCAAAAAAATTTTGCGCTTGGACGATGTTTAAAAATAAATGGAAATTAAGGTAATAAAACCATTGACTTTTTTAAGGAAATGGTTGATATTTAGATATATACTTAAATATCTAAATTATGTATGTATGAGAGGGGGAAAGTTTTTGAATAAAACTTTTAAAGCACTGGCCGATCCTACAAGGAGAAGAATTTTGGATTTATTAAAGAAACAAGACATGACGGCTGGTGAAATTGCGGAACACTTCGACATGTCAAAACCCAGTATTTCTCATCACCTTACCATATTGAAAAATACTGATTTGGTTCACGATGAGAGGAAAGGCCAATTTATTATGTATTCATTAAATACCACTGTATTACAGGATCTTATAGGCTGGTTCTTTTCTCTGACTGATTCAGAACATGATAATAAGAAAGGCGGGGAATCATGAAAAAATATCTCTTTTCGGCAGGAATCATAGTTTTAACTGTTTTCACATGGGTTTGCACATATTCATCTTTACCGGACAATTTGGCGACACACTGGGGATTAAACGGAAGTGCAAATGATTACCAAACGAAAGCTAATGCGATGATGATGCTTATTGGCATCATGATTATTCTATATATTTTAATGGTTATCATCCCTAAGATTGATCCTAAAAATAACTACAAAACGTTTATCCGGCCATATATGGCTATATTTAATACAATGTTTGCGGTTCTGTTTGTCATTAATCTGATTACCATCTTGACCGGCCTGGGGTATGATCTCCCTATATCTTATTTAGGAAACTTTATAGTGGGAGTCATTTTCATGGTGTTTGGAAACTTCATTCAGATCGTTAAGCCTAATTTCTTTTTAGGGATAAGAACACCTTGGACGCTGAGCAGTGAAAGCGTTTGGAAGGATACACACAGGGTTAGTTCGAAACTTTTTGTCTTAGCGGGCATGCTCATGATGCTTGCAGCTTTTTTGCCGCCGGTGTATAGAGTGTCAGTCATTTTCATGGCTGCAATCGGCTGTATCATATTATCTTTACTATATTCTTACATTGTATATCAGAGACAATTGAATAAATAACTGTTGAGTAGGAGCAATCTAATTGGATTGCTCCTATTTTGTCAGCGGGAAACGCAAAAAAATTTTGCGCTTGGCTGAAGTTTGCACACAAACTGCCGGAAAATTTTGCGGGAAAAGAAAGAATGCTGGCGAAACATCCCGTTTTTTCGGATTGGCACGGAACTTGCTTTATAAAAAGGGAAAGCAAGATCTAATGTTGAATGATTACAAAACAAGGGGGAATCAGATTATGTCAGCTTTCACAAAATCTCAAGAAATTATCAGCCAAACTTCACATTACGGCGCGAACAACTATCATCCTCTGCCGATTGTTATTTCCGAAGCGCAGGGTGTTTGGGTAAAAGACCCTGAAGGCAATCAATATATGGATATGCTGAGTGCTTATTCTGCGGTGAACCAGGGGCACAGACATCCGAAGATCATTCAGGCGCTGAAGGATCAGGCGGATAAAATCACTCTGACGTCACGCGCGTTCCATAATGATCAGCTCGGTCCGTTTTATGAGAAAACAGCCAAGCTGACCGGAAAAGATATGATTCTGCCGATGAATACGGGGGCGGAAGCCGTTGAATCCGCTGTCAAAGCGGCGAGACGCTGGGCATATGAGGTCAAAGGAGTAGCGGATAATCAGGCGGAAATCATTGCGTGTATCGGCAACTTCCACGGCAGAACGATGCTTGCGGTATCCCTTTCTTCAGAAGATGAGTATAAACGCGGTTTCGGACCTATGCTTCCGGGTATAAAATTAATTCCATACGGAGACGCAGAAGCGCTGCGCAGGGCGATCACGCCGAACACAGCCGCTTTCTTATTCGAACCGATTCAGGGAGAAGCGGGCATCGTCATTCCGCCGGAAGGATTTTTACAAGAAGCGGCCGCCATTTGTAAGGAAGAAAATGTGCTTCTGATCGCTGATGAAATTCAGACGGGACTCGGCCGCACAGGGAAAACATTCGCGGTTGACTGGGAAAATATCGTACCGGATATGTTCATCTTAGGCAAAGCGCTCGGCGGGGGCGTCTTCCCGATTTCGTGCATCGCGGCGAACCGTGACATTCTCGGCGTGTTTAACCCGGGTTCCCACGGCTCGACATTCGGCGGAAACCCGCTCGCTTGCGCGGTATCGCTCGCATCTCTTGAAGTCCTTGAGGAAGAAGGGCTGGCAGAGCGTTCCCTTCAGCTTGGCCGTTATTTTAAAGAAGAGCTTGAGAAAATCGATAACCCGATCATAAAAGACGTGCGCGGACGCGGCCTGTTTATCGGCGTTGAACTGACAGAAGCGGCCCGCCCGTACTGTGAAAAGCTGAAAGGCGAAGGGCTTTTATGCAAAGAAACACATGATACCGTGATCCGTTTTGCACCGCCGTTAATGATTTCCAAGGAAGACTTGGACTGGGCGATCCAAAAGATCACAAACGTGCTTCAAAACGCGTAAAACTTTGATGCGGCAATGCTTTCCCTCGGCTTGTATGGAATTTACAAATAAAAAATTCAGCACACTCTATTTGCGCGGCGACAGTATTTTAGTATAATGTATCTTTATGTACGAAAATGAATTTCATATAACATTCATATACAAATAGAGGCTCTTTGGACAGCAAATCGGTTTCAAAGCACCGGCTTGGTTCCAATACAAGTTGCTGAAGGGGTGCAGAATAGTGAATACAAATCAAAAAGAGAATCAGCTTCAGCGCACAATGAAATCACGCCATTTGTTTATGATTTCTTTGGGCGGAGTGATCGGCACCGGGTTTTTCCTGAGTACCGGATTTACAATTAACCAGGCGGGACCGCTGGGCGCGGTTCTGTCTTATCTGGTCGGCGGTTTTATAATGTTTTTGACAATGCTCTGCTTAGGCGAGCTTGCGGTTGCCCTTCCCGTATCAGGGTCGTTTCAGACGTACGCAACCAAATTCATCAGCCCCGCTTTCGGTTTCGCATTCGGCTGGCTGTACTGGCTCGGCTGGGCGGTGACATGCGCCATTGAGTTTTTATCTGCGGGACAATTGATGCTCCGCTGGTTTCCGCATGTTCCCGTATGGGTGTGGTGCCTCGTGTTTGTCGGCCTGATGTTTCTGTTGAACGCCATTACCACAAAAGCGTTCGCTGAGTCGGAATTTTGGTTTTCCGGTATTAAAATTTTAGTCATTCTGCTGTTTATTATTTTGGGCGGCGCCGCCATGTTCGGCCTGATTGACATGAAACACGGCGAGCAGGCTCCTTTCTTCTCTCATTTTTATGAGGATGGATTGTTTCCGAACGGCATTAAGGCTATGCTTATTACGATGATTACCGTAAACTTCGCGTTCCAGGGAACGGAGCTGATCGGGGTTGCCGCGGGAGAAAGTGAAAATCCTGAGAAAACGATTCCGCGCTCTATCCGGCAGACGGTATGGAGAACGCTTGTCTTTTTCGTTCTCTCCATCATCGTCATTGCCGGGATGATTCCGTGGAGGCAGGCGGGAGTGGTCGAAAGCCCGTTTGTCGTGGTGTTTGAACAAATCGGTATTCCATATGCCGCCGATATTATGAACTTTGTTATCTTAATTGCGCTGCTCTCAGTGGCCAACTCAGGCCTGTTTGCATCGACGCGTATCTTATATGCTATGGCGAACGAAGGACAAGCCTTTAAATCGCTCGGCAAAATAAATAAACGCGGCGTGCCGATGAACGCTCTGATCGTGACGCTGGCCGTCGCCTGCCTGTCACTGCTGTCTAAAGTGGCAGCGCCGGAAACCGTTTATATGTTTCTCTTATCATTAGCCGGACTAAGCGCGCAGGTCGGCTGGATTACGATTTCCCTGTCACAGCTGATGTTCAGACGGAAATACATCCGCGAAGGCGGCAAAGTGGAAGACCTGAAGTTTAAAACACCGCTGTACCCGGTGCTGCCTATTATCGGGCTGACGTTAAACACGGTTGTTCTGATCAGCCTCGCATTTGATTCAGAACAGCGGCTCGCCCTTTATTGCGGCATCCCGTTCATGGCGGTGTGCGTTATCGTCTATCATCTGTATGTAAAAAAGCATAAGCAGTCAGAAAAACAGATAGAGCTTTAAATCTTTTCGTGTCCAAGTCATCTTTGAGAAACCCGCACAGGACAACATACAACATGTTGAGGTGGAAAAACGGATGAACAAGAATATCTCAGTTATTGGAATGCCGATGGATTTAGGACAAGCACGACGCGGAGTGGACATGGGCCCGAGCGCCATCCGCTACGCGCATCTCATTGAACGGTTATCTGACATGGGGTATGCGGTGGAAGACTTAGGCGACATCCCCGTCAATCGTGAAAAACTCAAAAATGATGAAGAGCTGAAAAATCTGAACTCTGTGCTCTCGGGGAACGAGCAGCTCGCCCAAAAGGTGGACAGCGTCATTGAGAATGAGCGGTTCCCTCTCGTCTTGGGCGGCGATCACAGCATCGCGATCGGAACGCTGACAGGAACGGCAAAGCACTATAAACAGCTCGGCGTCATCTGGTACGACGCGCACGGCGACTTAAACACCCTGGAAACATCGCCGTCAGGCAATATTCACGGAATGCCGCTGGCCGTCAGCCTCGGCGTCGGGCACGACACGCTGGTGAACCTGGGCGGGTATGCCCCGAAAATCAAGCCGGAGAACGTCGTCATCATCGGCGCGAGATCGCTTGATGAAGGCGAGCGTGAATACATTAAGGAAACAGGCATGAAGGTCTATACGATGCATGAGATTGACCGCCTCGGCATGACAAAGGTCATTGAAGAAACCATTGACTACTTGTCAGACTGTGACGGCGTTCACCTCAGCCTTGACCTCGACGGCCTTGATCCGAGCGACGCACCCGGCGTAGGCACACCTGTCGTCGGCGGCATCAGCTACCGTGAAAGCCACTTGGCAATGGAAATGCTGTATGATGCCGACATCATCACTTCAGCTGAATTTGTCGAAGTCAACCCGATCCTCGATCACAAAAACAAAACCGGCAAAACAGCGGTCGAGCTGGTAGAATCTTTGTTGGGAAAAAAACTATTATAAAATATGCGCCTCCGCACCTGCGGAGGTTTTTTTGTTGCCACGAGGAAACTAGCGGGCTGCCACCCTCTTTTTGAACCTGTAAATATGATATATTTATTACACAAAATGGGAAAGGGAGGTGTCCTGACAGATGGCTGAGGTGATGGCCCACGAAACAGTTGCGAAAAAAATCAGTGACTGGTATGAGGAAATCAAAAAGCACAACACTGAATCGGCTGAGGCGTTAAGAGAACAACTGCTTACGGATCTGCAAAATATGACACAAAATCAAACGGTGCTCCTTTATTTTAATTTAATTGATTCCCGCTATAAGCTTTTGATGGAAGAGTATGAGAAAACAGACGGCATTTTAAAAACGATCCAGCTGAACGCCGATAAAGAAAAAACAGACCAGATGATTCAATACTATTATTATTTCTTTTCCGGAATGCACGAGTTTTACCGTAAACGGTTTATGAACGCCATTAATTTTTACCGGATTGCTGAAAGCAGGCTCCGGCACATACCGAATGAGATTGAAAGAGCCGAGTTTAATTATCAAGTGGCGATTGCCTACTATGAAATCCGCCAAAACTACTTTGCGATGAACCACGCGGAAAAAGCGTTGGAGATCTACAAAGCCAATGAAATGTACGCGGTCAGAGAAGCACAGTGTTTAATGGTGATCGGCTGTAACAGAATGGACTTGTTTCACTATCAGAAAGCCGAAGAGCTCCTGCAGACGGCGGTTCATCAAGCCGCCAAAGCGGGCGATCCGCATATTGAGGCGCTCGCCCACTTTAACGCAGGCATTTGCTATGAAAGACAGGAAAAGCTTGAGGAGGCGCGGGTCGAGTTTGAAACGGCTCTCGATCAAAAGGAGCATTTGCAATCAGCGTATTCGGTGCGGAGTCTGTACATGCTGGCCAGAGTGTTATTGAAACAGGAACAGGCGGATGAGGGCCGGTTTTGGCTGCATAAAGCGCTGAATGCCGCTGAAGAAAAAAACGAGCCCGTATACACCCAAAAGCTGCGCATCTTACAGCATGTCTTTATTGACCGCAATGAAGAAGCGCTTGAATCAGCTTTCGCCGAGTTAAGAAGGAAAGAGCTGTGGAGTGACGTTTCCGACTTGTCGTATCAGGCCGCGGCGCATTTTAAAAAACAGGAGAATTACAAACCGGCGGCGAAGTATTTTCAAGAATCAATTGATGCCAATGACCAAATTTTGAGATTAACGGAGGGGATTCGTAATGAAAACATGTAAATTCATTGTACTCTCAGCAGCCTTGGCAAGTCTCATTTCGATTGGATTATTTGCGCAAACTGGTTCAACGGCACAAGCCGAACAAATCATAAAACCGGCGGAAAACGGAGCCTTCGGATAATACTTCATGATACCGCTTTCAGTCTGTGTTTTGTAAGGAGTGATTCAATGGCTATCACGCTGCAGCCGATGACAGAACAAGAATTTCAGTCCTATCTCGCCCATTCAACCAAGCATTACGCTGAAGAAAAGGTAAAAGCGGGAACGTGGCTGCCTGACGAAGCGCCGGAATTAGCGGAGCTGGCGTTTGAAGACCTGCTTCCTGACGGCTTGGAGACGGCCGATCACTATTTATGGACGCTGACATTGGACGGAAAGGAAAATGCCGGCTGGCTGTGGCTGCACGCCGATCCGGACCACCCGCAGCAGGACGCATTTATTTATGATTTCGGCCTTCATCCGCCTTTCCGCGGCAAAGGCTATGCAAAAGAGGCGCTCGCAAGGCTGGAGGACAAAGCCAAAGACCTGGGTGTCCGCAAGATTTCTCTCCATGTGTTCGCTCATAACGAAACGGCGCGGAAGCTGTATGAGAAGACCGGATTTCTGGAGACGGATGTCATCATGAGCAAAAAGCTGTCATGAAAAGAGGCCCGCACGATGGGCCTCTTTTGTTATTCATCTAACAATGTCATCATGTGTTCCGGATAACGCTCGCCGGCCGCCGTGCCGATCGGAAACATCTCATCCAAACGCGCCTTCACATCCTCGGGAAGCACAATGTCGAGAGCGGCGAGGTTCTCTTCCAAGTAGTGTTTCTTTTTTGTACCCGGAATCGGAATAAGGTCATCGCTGTTTGCGAGAACCCATGCGAGCGCAAGCTGAGGAGCAGTGATATTCATTTCCCGGGCAATGGCGGTAAGTTTTTGGACGAGCCCTATATTCACCGCCAAATTGTCTCCCTGGAATCTCGGCGTTCTTCTTCTGTAATCATCGGCATCCAGCTGATCGGTCGACGTCATCTTTCCGGAAAGAAAACCTCTGCCGAGCGGACTGTAAGGCACAAATGAGATGCCGAGCTCACGGCAGGCGGGCAGCACATACTCCTCCGCTTCCCTGCTCCATAAAGAATATTCCGATTGAAGCGCGGCAATCGGGTGAATGCGGACGGCGCGCCTGATCGTTTCTGCGGAAGCCTCTGACAATCCGATATATCTCACCTTTCCTTCGTCTATCAGCTCCTTCATGGCGCCGACAGTTTCTTCAATCGGCACCCGCGGATCAACCCGGTGCAGATAGTAAAGGTCGATATAATCCGTCCCAAGGCGTTTCAGACTGGCTTCACACGCTTTTTTCACATAATCGGGCCGTCCGTTAATTTCGATAAACTCACCCTTTTCGCTTCGGACATAACCGAATTTCGTCGCGAGGTAAAGCTCCTTTCTGAATGGGGCGAGTGCTCTGCCGACAAGCTCTTCATTTGCACCCAATCCATATTGATCAGCCGTATCAAACAAATTCACGCCGAGATGAACGGCATGATGCAGGGTGGAAATCGACTCTTCCTCACTCTGGCTGCCGTAGTATTCCGACATGCCCATGCACCCTAACCCCATTGCGGAAACCCGCATCGAACCGATCGTTCTGTCCTTCATATGTCCTCCCCCTTTCTTGTATGATAACCGGATTTCCTGATATTTGAAAATGTTTATGCATATGATTTACATATTGTTATAAAATTTTTAAAAATCTGTAAATTATCTATTTTTTTATCGCAATTCCGTCATATAATACAAATGTGGAAAAATTATACTCAAAGAAAAGAGGCGAAGTAATATGTGTAAAAAGTTGTTCAAAGCCGTCCTCCCGTTTGCCCTGTCATTCACCATGGTTCTGTCATTCTCCGGTATGAATGTAAAAGCGAAAGAAACAGAAACAGCCCGCTACGCAAAAGAAATCGCAGACCTTCAGCAGGGCACGACCCCTCAAGACGTTCTCCAATCCGCAAAAGAGCTTGCCAAACAGAAGCACGTTTCAACAGAAGCAATTCTCAAGCAGTTTCATCAAGAAATCACGGCAGACAAGGTGCAGGGAAATGTAATCGCTTCCAAAGAAGGGCTCTCTGCGATGGGCGGATCGTCAGGAACCAAAAAACTTCCGAAAAGCACAAAAGGCAATATTTATTACACGAACTCATACACCGCTTATTACAACCACGGGCATGTCGGCATGTATTCATCCGCTGATAAAATTGTTGAATCCGTGCCGGGAGACGGCGTCCGCCAGATTGCTTATAACGGCAGAGAAGTCGAAGACAATTCAATCGTTCAGACCGTGAAAGTTACCGATGCCCAAAAACAAGCCGCCGCTGACTGGGCTGTATCAAGAGTTGGTGATGAGTACTCCTTCAACTTCGTCAATAACAGAAATACGGGCCATGAAGGCGCCAAAAACTGCTCAAAACTGCTGTGGTCGGCATTCCTCTTAAAAGCCGGGATTGATATCGACTCTAACGGCGGCTTAGGCGTATACCCGCGCGACATCACAAGCTCGTCCTACACAACCACGATTCTGACCATTCACTAAAGAGAACAACGTGAAAAAAATCATCTGGATATCCTTAGTGATCATCGCCGCAGCGATCTTATGCTTCTTCTATTTCCGCACGGAAGACCCTGCGGAGGTTGCGAGAGACACATTAAATGACCCTGATTTTCTGAAAGATAAAGAGGCGCTGCTGTACTTCTCCACTGCGGCTGACCAAGACACGTTCGGCGGCGGAAAAAGCTACGCCCTCTTCGCCGATGAAAAAGGACGGCTCTCTTCTTATCACATGAAGGGGCTTGAGCTCGGATCGGCCAAAGTGCATGACGGCAGCGTGCTGCTGGAGGACAAAAAAGGAATCTATACCGTTCAGGACGGCCTTCACACATATAAAAGAGCGTACCAGCATACGGGAGACAGCGCGGGATATATCGAGCGGGCGAAAGGCTTTTACACGCTGTATAATTCGGGCTACGACAAGAGCGGCGGCAGCTATCGCTCAGAGCTGTACCGCCAGATTGACGGCAAGTGGAAGCAAGACGTCATCCCGCACTATATCCGCGCTTCAGGCTTTTTTAAAGATCATCTTTTCGCACTCACGCCGACAGATGACGAAAAAGGCTATCACGTTCAAGACATTCAGGCTGATAAAGAGAAGCTCCATACAAAATCAATCGCGACATGGACGTATAAAGATGGCACGTCTGTCGAATCCCAGCTCGCCGCGGACGACAGCGCCGTCTGCTTTGTCACCAGAGGGGAAAAAGCAGATCACATCTATCAAATGGTGAAAGTTATGAGAAAGAGCGGCGCCATCAAAACGTATGATATCGCCGCTTATAAAAATGACGAACAGACGATCTATGACTCCATGCCGTTCAGCTTCAAAAAAAGCTTTTTCATGGAGCGGCGCAGCTTCTATTTCGTTGACGGCTTCGGAAACGTGTACCGTATCAACTCTGAGACCGGAAAAAGCAAAAAAGCCTTCAAGCTCCCCGCATCACGAATGAAAGCCGACTTCAAGGAGCTGACCCATCAAAACGGAAAGCTGTATCTGTTCACGTACAGCTACAAAAAGCCTGCCAAAATCGAATCCTTCGACCTGAAAACGGGCAAAAAGCTGAACGACCTGACCATCCCAAATTTAAAAAACATCGTCACGCCGAAAAGCCATCTCAAGCTGTATGATGTGCAGGTGATGGGTGGGTTTTGAAGAGTATAAACATATCGGAAGAGCTTGCCGTTTTGGTAAGCTTTTTATAATGAAACGTTACTGCAAGAAAGAAGGTGGTCATTTGAAATCATTCAGTATCTTCTTATTGTTGTCCGTCATTTGTATAACCATTGTTTTTGTCATAATGAATATGTTGATTGGATACCCTGATGTGAGTAACGGGGCATTGATTATGATTGTATATATCGTTGTGACCCTCATGATAAGGCTATATAGCAAGAAAAAAGCCGACCGAACATAGAGATAGAGGAATTTGAACCGTAAAAGCAGAAGACAGTCAGATGAAGGAGGGAGCCGATGAAGAAAAAGCTTGCCGCGGTGACCGTAACCATTCTCCTGGTTTCCGTAATTACCAACTCTTTTTTAAACGGCGGAAAGCCGGACTGGATTGATGTTTGCTCTACACTGCTGGCGTGTCTATTAGGAATTCTGTTCGTCCTTCGCTTAGAAAAAAGAGAAAACACGTAAAGAGCCGGATGCTGAAAACACCGGCTCTTTTTGCGCGTGATTTGCCGAATTGTGGATAAAACTCAGCCCGAAGCACTACTAACATGTGTATAAATAGGTTATATTGAAAGGAGAACAATTGCCGCGCGCAAAAGAAAATCGGAGGATGTAACAATGAAAACCGCTTATTATTCTTGTGAAGAACATATCGAAACCGTGCTGGACATGTACATAGATGATCATGAACTTCCGCCCGAAATCAGAAAAATCGAACATACTAACAGTTTATCCACAGCCTGTGAATTATGTGGGGACACTGCAACATATCTAGTAGGGAACGAATGATCCTACACAAAATACAGAAAAGATATCCACAATTGTGGACAATATATATGAATAACTTGTTTCTAAAGTGGGGATGACCTGTGAATATCAATATTGTGACCATCGGAAAACTAAAAGAAAAATACCTCAAGCAAGGCATTGAAGAATACAAAAAACGACTCTCAGCCTACGCAAAAATCGACATCATCGAACTCCCGGACGAAAAAGCGCCGGAAAACCTGAGCGACCAAGACATGAAAATCGTCAAAGACAAAGAAGGCGAACGCATCCTGGCCAAAATCAGCCCGGACACCCATGTCATCGCCCTCGCCATCGAAGGAAAAATGAAAACATCCGAAGAACTGGCCGATACAATAGATAAGCTGGCGACATATGGAAAAAGCAAAATCACCTTCATCATCGGCGGCTCACTCGGCCTAAGCGACGCCGTCATGAAGCGCGCAGACGACAAACTGTCATTCTCGAAGATGACATTTCCTCATCAGCTGATGCGGCTGATTCTGGTGGAGCAGATTTATCGGGCGTTTCGGATTAATCGCGGGGAGCCTTATCATAAGTAAATGAGGTTTTTTGAGAAAATAAGAACCAGCACAAGCACCTTTCAAAGTGGAGGGTGCTGTTCCTATAAAAGAATGGTTATGAATTTAATGATATTCAGATTCCATTTCAGCTTTAAGTTCATTTCTTTGTTCCAATATATCTAACAAATAAGATGACATATTGTCTAAATCTCTGTATACATCATTAAAAAACTGTACGAAGTTTTCTAAGTCAATTACAACGTTGTTGAATTCTGTAATGTAAAATTGTGGTTCCAAATCTCTTGTTAAGGAATAACGAGCAAATGTAATATCGTAAACTTTTTTGCCATTATCTTTGACAGTTTCAATTTTAGTATAGAGTTCATCAATATATTTTTCTAATTGTAAAGACCATTGTAATGCTTCAGTTCGGTTATCAAATTCTATTATTAATTTTTTCGTTTCCTTTATTAAATTTTTAAGATTATGAGATGGCTCAAAGGTTTTAGCTTTATTTAATAGCTGATTTAAATTCCAACACATGGCTTTTAAGTAGACTTCAATACCATGATTTAAATTAAATATAATAGGAAAAATTAACATATCTGCCTTTTTATCATGATTGTCCTTTATGCAGATTTCGGCTAAAGAAATTGATGAATTCATAAAACCCTCTGCTATTACAAGCATATTATGAATATGATCAAATCGGTTTGTTCTCCAATTCATGTAAGCATTTTTATTGATGTCAGTATTATATGAAAAAATAGGTTTCATCGAGAAAACCTCCTTGTTTTTTTAAAAAAACTAGAGTACGTTCATAATACTCTAGCTTTTTATCCGTTATTAAACAAACATTTGATGCATGAAGGCTTGTTTTTTTTGTTGTAATAATTCTAGTTTTTGTTCCTCAAAAAGTAATTTCTTATCTAAATTACTTAAGAAGTTACTAATTAATAATTGTTCATCAAACGTTGGAATATTAACTTGAATATTCATAAAGGCAGCTTTATTTAATACTCTATTTCGACCAGCACCACCTGGAGAAGCATTGCCTAAACAATATTTAAAATATTTAGTAGTAAAGAAATATTTATAAAAATCTTTATGATGATTTTCTTTAAATAAATAGGTTGGGAATCTATGCGAAACTAATTTTCCATGATCAGTATTATCCGCTACTGCTAGAGCTTGTTCCCAAGCAAATGTTATGTTAATAATAAAATCACCTTCATGTACTACATAAAGCTTATCCATGCTTACAGATTCTACATTGGTAACTAGTTCATGAAATGTACCTCTTGCATGACTTCGAAGGCCTAATCTCATATAAGCATTTGTAGGTTTATCTACTTCACGTAGATTAAGTTTTAAAATGTCACTAACTAATTTTCCTTCCCAGTTGGGGAAACTCTTACCATTTGCATCTTTAAATCGCAATTCTTGATTAAAAATCTTCTGCATATAGCCTTTTTTCTTTTCTTTCAGCAAGTTGATTTTTTCTTGTTGAAGTTGGATTTTTTGATCAATTAGCTGTAAGAAAGAAGTAATTTTTTTTTGTTCATCATATGAAGGGAAATAGCAACTTAGTTTTTTAATTGAATCTGCATATAAATGTGTTACTGTTGCACCTTGTGCTAAAGTTGATAATTTATATTTGCGTTTTCCATTTATTTGATAACTTAGGAAATGGCCGTTTACTTCAGTAGAAGGAGTAAGGATATTTAAATCTCCACCAATTAATACATTATCTAGATTTAAACTACTTGCACAAGCAATATCAATGGCAGTTTCACCTGATGAAGGTATTAATACATCATATTTCTTAGCTTTTATAAGAGAATCTGAATTTTTTGCTGTTCTACTGTGAACTTCATTAATGACAGGTCCATATTTTGTATAAAGTTCCCCATATAAGATACATGGTTCACCTGTTTCATATAAATCTGCTTTTGATAGGTCTTTGCCTTTAGAGAATGAACAAACTGATCCTAAGTTATTTTCAATCCATTCATCATTAAATTCATTAAATCTTAATTTAGGTGCACTCATCCTTACACCCCCAACTCTTTAAAGTACTTCTCTAACTCACGGTCCACTTCAGCAATTTCATCATCAATTTCTTTTAGACGTTGTTCCACTGCTTGTAAATCAATCGGAACTTCTTCTTCAAATGTATCCACGTAGCGTGGGATGTTTAAGTTATAATCATTTTCTTTGATTTCCTCTAATGTAGCTGCGTATGAATACTTGTTGATTGTTTTGCGACTTAAGAATGTAGCAATAATTTTTTCAACATGTTCATCAGATAAAAGGTTTTGATTTTTTCCTTTTTCAAATTCCATAGATGCATCGATAAATAATACATTGTCACCATGCTTACGACATTTTTTGAATACAAGGATACACGTTGGAATGCTTGTGCCATAGAAAATGCTCGCTGGTAAACCAATCACTGCATCTAAGTAATTTTTTTCTTCGATTAAGTATTTACGAATGGCTTCTTCTGCCGCTCCACGGAATAGTACACCATGTGGTAATACAACTGCCATTGTACCATTATCATCTAATTGATGGACAAAGTGTTGAATGAATGCAAAGTCTGCTTTTGATTTTGGTGCTAGTTTTGCATAGGCACTAAAACGCTCATCGTCTTTAAATTTATCCTCTGCGCTCCATTTTGCAGAGTATGGAGGATTGGCAACGATTGCTTCAAAGCGCTGGTCGATATGTTGTGGTTCTTCTAATGTATCCGCATTTTGAATATCGAAACGTTGGTAAGGGACATTATGTAGCAACATATTCATGCGAGCTAAGTTGTATGTTGTTGATACTTTTTCTTGTCCGTAATATTTGTGTACTTTAGCTTCTTTACCTACACGAAGTAGCAAAGATCCTGAACCACAAGCTCCGTCATATACATCACGTATTTCTGATTTTCCCGCAGTTACAATCTTCGCTAAGATTTTAGATACTTGTTGTGGCGTATAGAACTCTCCAGCTTTCTTCCCTGCGTTTGCTGCGAATTGAGAAATCATGTATTCGTATGCATCACCTAAAATATCAATTTCTACATCATCTTGTAAAAATGGAATATCGGCAATGTTGACAATTACTTTACAAATTAAATTTGTACGATCCTTCACTGTACGCCCTAAGCGGGAAGAAGTTAAATCCATATCGTCGAATAAATTTTGGAAATCATCTTGGCTTTCAGTACCTAAAGTAGATGATTCAATTGCTTTTACACCGTTTTGTAGCATCTCTACATCAAAGTTACCATTTGCCCCTTTTTCGATTTCTTCAAGGAAACGTGAGAACAGGAATTGCGGCTCTACTACATAACCCAACTCATCAATAAGATACTCTGCTAAGTCCTCACGGTATTCTTCATTTTCCCATGCTACTGCATAAGATATGTTATCGTCTTTTAGTAATTTTTTTGCACGTGCTTCTACCTTTTCAGATAAGTAACGATAGAAAATTAAGCCTAAAATATAATCCTTAAATTCGTTGGCATCCATTTGACCTCGTAAATCATTTGCCATTGCCCATAATTTTTTATGTAATTCAGCTTGTTGTTGACGTTGTTTTTCACTTGTTGTCATAATAAGTTCCTCCTTAGATATTATTAATTCACGTTGATACTTTGAATTAGCCTCTGTTGAATATAGATCTGTTGTAAGTCGCGTTTTTCAGCCATTAGTGACTCTTGTAACTTCTTCAACTGAGCAATTTTTCCAATTGTTATTTGCTTTTGAATAGGTGGTAAGTCAATCTCTAAATTCTTTAAATGAGAAAGTTTTAATAATGAAATAACTGTTCCTTCACTTAACACAGACAGCTGTTTTTGAATCGCTGGATGTTCATTAAAGTACCATTCAAAGAAGGAGGCATCTGCATTGCCTGTCAATTGAATTTTAATAAAGTTATTTGTTAATAATAACCCGCTATATTTCTCAGGTAACAAAGCAACTTTTTGGGTATGTGTGTGTAAAATTAAACTATTTGTATCTGTTAAAAGTTGTGGTGTTAATTTTTCTTTCGGTACAGTTATTTCAGCACTTTTCTCATTTGAAATTCGATAAGTCAGTCCAAGGGTTTCGTTAAATTGTTTGAGTGAAAGCAGTCTTACTTTTGTTGTCTCGATGTTGTTAGAGAAAGTTTCTAACCGATTTGCAAAAGCCCCTTGTGTAAATTGTGCAATTTGATTAAGTTTCACAACACCCCTCCTATGATATATTTTAATATATCAATACCACTAAACTTAGTGTAACTGATATTTTTAAAAATATCAATAAATTTCTAGTTTTATTTTTGATATTTTTAAAAATATCAAAAAAGAGCGCGTTTTTGCGCTCTTCCTTAATAAATGGAATATTTATTTGGATTAATTAAAAATTGGTCTCTATGCACCGTATTTATCTGTAAAATCACGAATGAACGAAGTAATATGTTTAATTGCTTTATTCTTCTTCAAGAACGATCCTGATAAAGAATCCATAATCGCATTTTTTTCGATTAAATTGGAATACTCATATGTTGATACTTGTTCACGTAATACACTATCTTCGATATCTATTTCCTTCGCAAATGTTGTGAGTTCCTGCTCACTCATTTCTTCCTCGTAACGATTGTATGCATCGATGACAGATTCATCAGGCGCTAATGTTGGTGCAACCTTATCTAGGAAACCTTTAATCAATTCAATTTTAAGACGTAACTTTGGATCGGATGCATGTTCTAATTCTTGTTTGATGAAACGAATCTCTTTGTCACGCTCTTTTTCATTTTCTGTGTTAAGACTTGCAATCAGATTTAAAATGTAACTGACATTAATTTTGTCTGTATGCATAAGCTCTAATTCAAAGTCTATGTCATGCAGAATAGACTCTTTTGACGCCTCACTACGCTTAAACTCTTCATATACTTTGAAGTATTTGCTTTTGTAATCTTCATATGTTTGTTGTGAAATCATCAGTTCGGTTTCATCAAACTCAAAATCAGAAAATGATTGTAAACGTTGGAGCATTTTTGTTACATTTTTAAATGCGACGATGAACTTTCGCTTATCTTCTTCACGTTCTAGTTCGTCTACTTCTTCTGGAATTACTGCAATTTCTCGTAGACTTCTTAGTGCGTCTTTAAAAGCTTTTAGGTATTCTTCATAACTAGCCATTAATACCGTATCAACATTATCTGTTCGAGAGAATAGTTTAATTGCATCATCAGTATTGTCTTTTAAATTTCGATAGCAAACGACGTTACCGTATGGCTTTGTTGATTTTTCAACGCGATTGGTACGACTGTATGCTTGAAGTAAGTCATGATATACCATGTTTTTATCTATATATAAAGTGTTAAGTGGTTTACTATCAAAACCAGTTAGGAACATTTTTACAACAAGTAAAATGTCAATCTGTGCATGTTTTACTTTTTTTGAAACATCGGAAAAGTATCGATCCCAAGTTTCTGTTGAATAGTCAGTGTTGTACAATTTGTTATAGTCTACAATCATACGGTCTAATGCTTCACGAGAATGCTCACCAGTACCATCGCTTTCCTCATTTTGTCCATATGAATAAATCCCAGCAATCTTTAATTTATGGTCCTTCTTTTTGAAGATATCATAGTACTTAATAAGTGTTGAAATTGAGTCAACTGCAAACATGGCACAATAACCTTTGCTCTTTGAACGACGAATATGATTATCTAATATATGGTCTGCTATAAGGTTAAGACGTCGCTCGTCATGCCAAACTTCCTCCGTATCAATAGCTTGTACTTTTGTAGTATCTTCTTCATTGATATTAGCATTAAACGTACGAATATATTCAACAGAGAAGCCAAGTACATTACCATCTCGAATTGCATCTTTGATGAGATAATGATGTAAACATTTCTCAAATAGGTCAGCAGTTGTACGTCCATCTTGACTTTTATTTTCAACAAAGCGTGGTGTTCCTGTAAATCCAAAGTATTGAGAGTTCTGGAAATGACGATCAATCTCTTTGCGCATATCACCAAATTGACTACGGTGACACTCATCAATGATAAAGACCACATGCTCTTGTTTGTAAGGAGCCATAATATTTTCGTATCTTGGATTTTTAATGGCGTTATTCATCTTCTGAATTGTTGTTACAATAAAACGTTTCATTGGATCTTTAACCTGCTCAATTAGTATCTCTGTTTTGTCTGTACGGTCTACAGACCCCTTTTGGAACTTATTAAATTCAGAAATGGTTTGGCTATCTAAATCTTGGCGGTCAACAAGGAAGAATACTTTTTTAATACTTTCCTCGTCTGCTAGTATTTGACCTGCTTTAAAAGAAGTTAAAGTTTTACCAGAGCCTGTTGTATGCCAAATGTAGCCATTATTCTTTGTTTCAGTAGCACGCTTAACAAGTGCTTCTACTGCATAAACCTGATATGGACGCATGACCATTAGAGCTTTATCTGTATCATTGATGACCATGTAACGACTTATCATTTTTGCTAGATGGCATGGTTGTAGGAATGATCGACTGAAGTCTTGCAAGCTTGTAATCAGTTCATTCTTCTCATCTGACCAGAAGAAAGTAAAGCCAAATTGAATGTCATAATCAGAGTTTGAAAAGTATTTTGTATCGACCCCATTACTAACGACAAAGATCTGTAGGAAACGATACAAGCCAGTAAAGGTGTGACGACGATAACGCTGGATTTGATTGAATGCTTCTTTAAAGTCTAGTCCTCGCCTTTTTAATTCGATTTGAGCGAGTGGTAAGCCATTAATTAGGATTGTCACGTCATAGCGGTTTGTGTACTTACCAGTTATTGTTGTTTGAGTCGTGACTTGAAAAAGGTTCTTACACCAATCTTTTGTGTTTAGCAATTCTACATATAGTTGCGTACCATCTTCACGTTCAACTAACAGTTTATCGCGTAAGATCTTTGAAGAATCATAAATGCTCTTTCCTTCGATTAACGTAAGGATTCTCTTGAATTCTATATCTGATATCGGTTGACCATTTAGTTTATGTTCGTTGAATAAATTAAGTTGTTGCTTAAAATTAGCTAATAATGCGTCATAGTTCGCAATCTTAACCGCTTGGTATCCTTGATTTACAAGTTGTTTATGTAAATTTTTCTCTAGTTCTGCTTCTGGTTGATACCCCATGCTGTAACCCCCTTAATTCTATCTGGTTCTATTATACTTAGTATCGTATGGTTTGGTTTCGTTTTTTATATACTTTTCCATAAATAGCTTGCAATTAGTACTCTCTTATAAATACGGTTAGCAGCTAACAGCACACGTTTTTAATCAAAAGTTGAATATATATTATTAACTTGAATAAAGAATAGGAGGTATTAAAATGCAACCAGCAAAATGAATAAATATTGTTTCAATAAGATTAGTTAAAGAGTCAAACCTTCTTCACAAAGAGCAATCGGTAGAGCCATTATCCTTTTCGTGCTTATAATAACGTCATGGCTATTTTTGTGGTTTTTTTTAACATATTATTTATTTTTTGAAAATAAGAGTTTGTAAAAATAATATCCTCCTATATTTTTATTATTTACGCAGTTATAAAGTAGAAAAACAGACCTTGTTAGAAATGGGCTAAATGGTCTGTTAAAACCATGAAAAAGCCCATAGAATCATCTCTGAACCCTAAATATCCCTCACTCCATATACCGATACTCCCGCAAACTCTCTAAAATTCGCAACTTCCTGCAACAATTCCTCTCCCACATTCGTTTCCTTCACTTTCTTCCGCTCTGGCTCTTTGTCGATTAATCGTTTCACCGTTAAGACATCGGTTCCTGTGCTCAACACTTCGGCTTTTGATTTAAAGTGTTTATCAGTGACGAGCTGCATACCGTAGGAGTTGTATAAGAGCGTGTAGCCGACGATGACAATCATTTTTCCATTTGCCTTAATCGGATCTTACCTTCGCTTTCTTTTAATGGACTAGGATTCTCCTCTAGCCAAACCTTACGCCTCATGTTTCTGAAGGCTAACGGTTTCCCCAACCCCCAAAAAGAAGCCGTCATGCAAGAATCCCCCTCTGAACAACAGCTTCTTTCGCATTTTCCATATGTCAGTATAAATCCCTTTCTGTCACGGAAACCTAGTGGAAAAGGTTTCTGAAAGGAGAGGGCGTATGATGAAAAGTGAAAAAATTCAAAACAAAACATCTTTGGTTTGGAAGATGGCGATTGCATCTGCTGTTTCGTGGGAAGCGGCAAAACTGGCGGGCTCTGATCACCCCTATTTAGCGCCTCTTTCTGTTATTTTATGTTTGCAGCCAACGATAGATCAGTCAATTCGCTTTTCTTTTCATCGTATTGCGGGAACTGCGATTGGGATCATGCTAACGTCCTATCTTGTCAGTCACTTGCCAATGAATGGCTGGATACTGGGGCTGTTCCTATTAGGCGGAACCTACATTGCGAAGTGGTTACGAATAGATGTAACGGTTTTACATCAGGTAGCGCTCACCATTTTGTTGGTCTTTACGTTTGAACGAAACGCTAAAGATTATGCATTCGACCGAATCATCGATACGGTGATCGGCGTCATCATTGCCATTCTGGTTCACATGTTCCTTTTCCCGCCGGACTACACAAAAAAGGCAGCGGACTCTTTTCAAACATTGGCTCGTCAGCTTTCCGGCACACTTTCAGACCTTTCCAAATGGGTTCAATCAGAGTGGGGACAAGGAAAAGGGAACCTCATGGCGTATAAAATGAACAATCTTCTGCAGGAGCTGCATACAACAAAAGAGATGCTGCAAACAGCCTCTGACAGCTTAAAATTCAACCCCGTTAGAAAAAAACATAAAAATATCATTTCAAGCTATCAAATTGAGATGCAAAAGTTGAACGCCGGATTTGAGTATCTATCAAATATAGTGAAAACGTTAAAAGAATGGGAAAAAGAGGGGGAGTTATCTTCAAGTGACAAAATAGAGCTGGGGAATGATTTACAAGTGTTAAGTGAATACTTTGCGGGTTTTAAAGGCATACAGCAGGGTGAAACAGACAATTGGAAACAGAAGGAACAGATCATGTTATTGGAATCTCTCCGTTCCGACATGCTGTCGCACCCGCCGCCCGGTCATAAGGTCTATAAAGACTCTTTTTTTTTAGAAACGAAGAAATTGCTGAAGCGTTTGTAATGTTTTCCGGAAATAAAGAATACGGATATACAGATGCAGATATGATCAGGTAAAAGCGGGGGACATGAAATGGATGATATACACGGGATTTTGGATGTCATCGCCACTTCTAAAAAAGCTAAGGTACTGGCTACCATCATTAAAACTGAGGGGTCCGCTTATAAGAAAGAAGGGGCCTCCATGCTGATTTTAGGGGACAAAACAAGAGTCGGAATGTTATCCGCCGGTTGTCTGGAAGAAGACCTCGTTGAACGGTCAGAACAGGTCTGGGCTGCAGGAGAGCCGGTGATTGTCCGCTTTGATATGAGCGCGGAAGACGATTTATCCTGGGGACAGGGCGTTGGCTGTAATGGTGTTTTGACGGTTTTACTTGAGCCTGTAAAAGGGGAATTGGAACGAAAGCTGATGACAGTCAAGACATGCTTAGATGAAAAAAAGTCTGTGACCCGAGTGAAACGATTCACGGAAACGTTAGAGCCGAAGGAAGATCTGTACATAGTGGAAGACGGCAGCGTGTTTGGAAGCGGGGATGTTATGGAACAAGGCTGCATTCAAAAACTGAGACAGACGGAAAAGGGAATCAAGAGGGATGAACATACCTCCGATTTATTTTTTATCCATCAGATGGTGCCAAAACCTTGTTTATATGTATTCGGAGCAGGGGAAGATGCGAAGCCGTTAGTTTCTTTGGCAGCTGGCACTGGCTTTCATGTGACGGTGATTGACTGGCGTCCCGCTTTATGTCATCACGGCCATTTTCCTGAAGCCGGCCATTTGATAACAGGAGCACCGGAAGAAGTCATGGAAGGTCTGAGCATGACAAAAAGGGATTTTGTTGTCATTATGACGCACAGCTTTCAAAAAGATCAGATCATTTTACATACATTAAAAAACGAGAATGTGTTTTATAAAGGCGTATTAGGCCCCAGAAGTCGCACCGAGCGGCTATTAGGCGGAGCGGAGATTCCGGAGGATATTCATGCCCCTATCGGACTTCCCATCGGGGCACAAGGCCCTGAGGAAATTGCTGTAAGCATTGTCGGCGAGATGATTAAAGAAATGCGAAAACAAAGGTCTCGCTTATGAAAACAGCAGCCATTTACCTGGCAGCCGGTACAAGCAGACGCATGGGGACGGATAAGCGCAGTTTATTTCTCAATGGCGTCTCTCTGGGAAGTATAGCTCTTAAAAATGCCTTGTTATCTGAATTAGATCATATTTTCGTTATTACGGGAAAGGGAGATTCACTGCATTGGATTTCGGATTTTTTCTTTTTAGACCCCATATCAAGCAAGTGGAGCCAGGCAGAATGTGAGCAAGCGGGTAAAGGCCAAGGCCATTCTATACAATGCGGTGTGAAAAAAGCGGCAGAGTACGAGGCTGACGCCGTTATCATTCTCCTTGCAGATCAGCCGTTTGTCACCGCAGATATCATCAATACGTTAATTGATTCCTATCAAAAGGAGCACCGTTATTTATTTATCTCCGCTGAAAATCAATATCTTCCTATGCCCCCCATTTTATTCTCAAATCAATGTTTTCCGGTATTGCTTCAGTTAAAGGGAGATCAGGGCGCCCGGCATGTCATCCGTGAAAGTATGATCAATATGGGAAAAATGATCAGCTTTCAAGACCCTTTGCTTTTTTATGACGTCGATACAGTTGAAGATTATACGCTGCTGCTGAATAAATTCGGGGAGTGAATGAGTTGGAGTATATCGGGAAGAGTGTCATTCGAAAAGAGGCCCTTGAAAAAGTGACGGGTAAAGCGAAATATACGGATGATTTTCAAGAAACAGGCACATTACACGCAAAAATGCTGACCAGTCCATATGCTCATGCCGATATTGTGTCTATGGACTTTTCAGAGGCTTGGAAGATTCCCGGAGTGAGAGCGATATTGGGTGATGAACCTTTTCCGCTTGCAGGTGAGGAAATTAAAGACAGATCGCCGATTGCTTATAAAAGGGTCAGATACCATGGTGAGCCGGTTGCTGTTGTTGTTGCGGAAAATCCGATTACAGCTAAAAAGGCAGCGGATGCCATCAAAGTATTCTATAAACCTCTTCCCGTCGTCAATTCCCCCCGTGAGGCCTTTCAAAAGGATGCGCCGCTCGTCCATGAAAATGCGGACCGCTATGAGAAGACAAAAGGTGTATTCCCGGTTCCGAAGACCAATATCGCAAACCTGGATAAGGTTAGAAAAGGAAATATTGAAGACGGGTTTAGGGAAAGTGATGTGACAGCAGAATTCCAAATTTCC
This sequence comes from Bacillus sp. EB106-06-01-XG163, assembly GCF_058791615.1. Classification (NCBI taxonomy): domain Bacteria; kingdom Bacillati; phylum Bacillota; class Bacilli; order Caryophanales; family Bacillaceae; genus Bacillus; species Bacillus sp. EB106-06-01-XG163. The sequence goes on along the minus strand of NZ_JBYTDS010000017.1, from coordinate 26,163 downwards.
TTTAACCCTTCTGATCACGCTGCGATGGAAACAAGATGCTCGATTGTTGAAATTCGGGCGGATGAGGAGATTATCATTACCACATCCTCTCAAGCTCCTTTTGCCATTAAAAAATTAATGCAGTGGTATTTTGGAATCGAACCCGGAAAGGTGATCGTCAAAACGCCTTTAGTAGGAGGAGCGTACGGGGGAAAAGCAGCCGTTCAGTTAGAGGTGATTGCCTATTTGGCATCAAAAGCGGTTGGAGGCCGGCCCGTCAAATTGTTTAATACGAGAGAAGAGGATATGATCACATCTCCCGTTCATATCGGGTTGGATGCCATTGTCAAATTAGGGGCCACAAAGGATGGAATCTTAAAGGCGGCGGACATTCAGCTTTTATTTGATGGCGGAGCGTATTCTGATAAAGGAGTGGACATCAGCCGGGCTGCGGTGGTTGATTGTACGGGTCCGTACGCGATCGATCATATACGGTGTGATTCATATTGTATGTATACGAATCATCCATATCCAAGTGCATTCAGGGGCTACAGCCATGCTGAAGTGTTATTTGCCTTTGAGCGGACGATGGATGTATTGGCGGAAAAGCTGAACATGGACCCATTAGAACTCCGCTATAAAAATGCCATTCGCCCCGGTGACACCACACCGACTCAAGTTCTTCTCAATTCAAGCACGGTCGGAAATGTGCCGAAGTGCATTGAAAGATTGAAGGAATTAATGAATTGGGACGAGGGACAGCGAATTGAAATCGATGGCCGGAAGATACGGGCGAAGGGAATCAGCTGCATTTGGAAAACCTCAACATTTGATACAAATGCAACGTCCGGGGTGATTCTAACCTTTAATCCCGATGGAAGCATTAATTTGATGTCAGGGGTAGTGGAAATTGGAACAGGGACAAAAACAGTGCTAGCCCAAATCTTAGCGGAACGAATGAAAATGGATATAAGCAAAATTCACGTAAAAATGCTTATAGATACACAAACAACACCCGAGCATTGGAAAACCGTGGGGAGCAGAGGGACGTTAATGGCCGGAAGAGCCGTACTGAATGCAGCGGAGGAAGCCATTCGAAAGCTGAAAGACGTGGCATCATGTGTATTGCGGGTTCCTGTCGAGGAATTGGAAGTGGCCGACGGAAAGGTTTATTTTATAGATCATCCTTCTGTACATGTTGAAATAAAAGACATTGCTTACGGATATACCTTTCCAAATGGAAATACCATTGGCGGCCAAATCATTACGAGCGGCAATTACACATTAACCCGGATGACGAATTTAGACCGGGAAACGGGAAGAGGGAAGCCGGGACCCGAGTGGGCTGTCGGTGCTCAGGGAATTGAAGTTGAGTTGGATAAACGGGATTATACGTATCGAATTACAAAAGCCTATTCTGTTGTGGATATAGGAACTGTACTGAATGAAAAAGCTGCTAGGGGTCAAGTGATGGGGGGGATGAGTATGGGAATCGCATTTGGAGGAAGAGAAACCTTTGTATTTGATTCATATGGCAGAGTATTAAATCCTCAGCTTAGAACATACCGCCCCCTTCACTATGGAGAGCAGCCTGAATATATCATTGAATTTGTTGAAACCCCGCATGTGATTGCGCCTTATGGGGCGCGCGGCGGCGGGGAACACGGACTGTTGGGGATGCCGGCAGCATTGGGAAATTGCCTTTCCGCCGCTTTAGGTGTCCAATTGAATCAACTTCCTCTCATTCCCGAACGATTATGGAGGACGCAAGAGGGGTGGAAAGATGATACCGTTTGATTTTGATTATTTTAAACCGAAGACCATTCAAGAAACAATCAATCTATTTCACTCGCTTGCGGCCGAAAAGAAAACACCAATGTATTATTCCGGCGGCACGGAAATTATCACGTTAGGAAGGCTGAATATCATCTATACGGATGCGGTGATAGATCTGAACGCGCTTCCGGAATTTCAAACCATCCGCTTTTATGAAAATGATTTGGTGATCGGAGCGGGCGTGTCATTAACGAAACTGGAGGAAGAAAATCCATTTCCGCTATTAAGTAAAACAGTCAGTGAAATAGCCGATCGGACGACTCGAAATAAGATCAGCCTGGGCGGAAACATTTGCGGGGGCATCTATTACCGTGAGGCCGTGCTGCCGTTGCTGATTTCTGATAGTTTGATAGGGATTGCAGGGAGAGCGGGGATTCATTACCGTCCCATAAATAAAGTATTTAACAAGGAAATACAGTTGCAAAAAGGTGATTTTTTATTTCATGTCGTTGTCGATCGAGCGTACGTTGACCTGCCATTTGTCAGTATCAAAAGAAGACAGCAGTGGAATGTCGGGTATCCATTGGTGACAGTCTGTGCGCTGAAAAAAGATGATGAGATCAGAATGGCCTTCAGCGGCGTATGTCCATTTCCGTTTCGTTCTGCTGAAATGGAGGCTGTGCTTAACGATAAAAACCGATCAGCAGAAGAAAGAGTGCGCAGGTCTTTACAGTATGTACCCAAACCCGTTCTTGATGACGCAGAAGGCTCAAGTGAATACCGAATATTTGTCTTGCAAAATACAATTTTAGATGCCTTACGGGAATTAGAAGGAGGTCCAAATGTCTGATCCTATTACGTTGAAAGTAAATGGCGAGGAAAGACAGATTACGGTCAGGCCGGCTGATACTTTGTTATTTGCTCTTCGTCTTCGTCTCGGATTAACTGGTGCAAAGCCGGGCTGCTTAAATGGGGATTGCGGCGCCTGTACGGTATTAACGGACGGGGTGCCGATGAAATCTTGCTTAATGCTTGCGGCAGAAGGGGAAGGAAAGGACATTACGACGATTGAAGGACTGATCAATACGCCGATTCAAAAGGCCTTTATTGAAAAATTCGCGTTTCAATGCGGTTATTGCACACCGGGTTTTCTCATGAATTGTCATGCTTTAGTGAATACTGAGCCGAATGCAAGTGATGACACGATAAAAAATTGGCTGGAGTCCAATATTTGCAGATGTACGGGTTATAGGGAGATTGAAGAAGCGGTAAAATCCGTTTTACATACAGGGAAACCGTAAAAAAAGAGCCCAGAGAATCATCCCTGAACTCCATATTCTTCACTTCATATACCGATACTCCCGCAGCTTCTCCAAAATCGCCACTTCTTTCATCAGTTCTTCACCGACGTTTGTTTCTTTCACTTTCTTCCGCTCCAGCTCTTTGTCGACTAATCGTTTCACTGTTAAGACGTCGGTTCCGGTGCTCAGCACTTCGGCCTTGGAGTTAAAGTGTTTATGGGCGACGAGCTGCATGCCGTAGGAGTTGTATAAGAGCGTGTAGCCGGCGATGCCTGTTGTGGATTGGTAGGCTTTGGAGAAGCCGCCGTCGATGACGATCATTTTTCCGTTTGCCTTGATCGGATCTTCGCCTTCGATTTCTTTTACCGGTGTATGGCCGTTGATGATATGGCCGTGATCCGGGTTGAGACCGAATTCCTTCAGGATGTTTCGGCAGGCTGCTTCGTCTTCGCGCAAATAGTAATACGGGTTTTTCTTTTCTTTATGCGTTTCCTTCTCTTTAATGAAGTATCGCTCAAAGGTTGTCATGGCGCGTTTTCCGAAGAGGGAAGAGTATTCGCCTGTCCATAAGTACCAAGTCATATCTGTCGCCAGATCATCGGTTTCTTCCGGATGGGCAAACGCTTCACGTAAGAACCGTTCAAATACATCGAGCAGCTCACGGCCCGCATAAGCTTTATCCTCTATCATCATCGTTTCCATGCTGCCGTTTTCATCGACGGGAATACAGCCGTGAATCAGCAGGTTGCCGTTATATTTTAAATAAAGGCTGCCTTTTTTCATCATAAAATTCATATGGCGGCCCAGCTTTTCGGAGTTCTGAACAGAGAACAGCAGCTTGTCCATGACTTCTGCTTCTTCTTCTAACAGCTCGTCAGGCTGTTTGGGATTCACCGTCGCAAAGCAGGTGTTTTCCAGTTGATATGTTTTTCCGTTCAGCGTGATTTCATTGCGGTCATAATCGATCTTTTCCAGTAACAGCCGTTCCTCCATATTAAAGTTCGGCCGTCTCTTAATAATCGGGCTCTCAAGCTTGAATTGGATCATCGCGATCGCCTGATGAATTTTTGTGATTTGTTTAATCTCATCTTCCGGTCTGTTTTCGTCCGCTTTCGGGCGGAAAGACGGGTTATCATCGTAATATTTTTCGGCAAGGTTCAATAGCGGTCTCAAATTGATGCCGTAAACGTCTTCAATAATATCCAGATTGTCATAGCGGGCACAGATGCGGATAATGTTTGCCAGGCATACTTTTGAGCCGGAATAAGCGCCTATCCAGAGAACATCATGATTCCCCCATTGAATATCCACTGAATGATAGTTGATCAGTTCTTCCATGATCTTATCCGGCTGCGGTCCGCGGTCATAAATATCGCCGACAACATGCAGATGGTCGACCACCAATCGCTGCGTGCTGTAGGCAAGGCCGGTGATCAGCTTATCGGCCTTGCCGAGCGCAATGATCTGTTCTATGATTTCGGAGTAGTATTGTTCTTTGTTGGCGGCTTGTTCTGTTTTGTACAGCAGCTCTTCAGAAATATAAGCAAATTGGGCGGGCAGTGCTTTGCGCAATTTGGAGCGGGTGTACTTGGAAGAACAATAAGAAACGAGCTTAATCATCCGGTGAATCGTTTCTTTATACCACTCGTTTAATGCCTCTTTCGTATCAAAGTCATGTTTGATCAGCTGCAGTTTGTCCTCAGGATAATAGACTAAAGCCGTCAGTTCATCAATTTCTCTATCGTAAATGACGCCGCTGAAAATATCGCGGATCTTCTCTTTTACCCTTCCTGAACCGTTCCGCAGCACGTGCTGGAATGCCTGATACTCCCCGTGCAGATCACTGACGAAATGCTCGGTTCCTTTCGGCAGGTTCAGTATCGCTTTCAGATTAATGATTTCCGTGACCACTTTTTCTTCACAATCGTATTTTTGTGCGAGCAGATCTAAATATTTCGTTTCCAATCTCGTCCATCCCCTTTTTATTTACGAGCAATTGTATGGTAAGGTGAATTTAAAGTATGACATAATGTTTATTTCATTAGACCTTATATGATAGTACCGCATAACGCCTTTTTGAGACAATGAAAACGGAAAATACGCGCTTCAGGCATCAAAAATTGGACCGGGATAACGCCGTGCAGCTCATCCCTCTATTGACAATGCATTCAACTTCCATTAAAATAAAAAGTTAGCTGATAGGTATTTCTATCAGAAACTCAATACGTAGCAGGCTATGATTGCTGTGGGTCGAACTACAGCAGGAGCGGCTTCTGGAGAGACCGCGGGTTTTCCGCGGCGCCGAAGGGTTCACAATCTCAGGCAAAAGGACAGAAGAGTACCGAATATGTATTTGTCATGCTGTTGATTGTCAGCGGCGCAGATATAATTTGATATTCTTATGACCATGAGATTGGAGGGCATCCAATCTCTTTTTTTATTGGCTTTTTTTGCTCGTCGTTCACTAGAGAGGTAAGGAGGAGTCAGATGTGGAGCAGCGAGAGCTAAAGAGGGACTTATCGAATCGGCACGTGCAGCTGATCGCCATTGGCGGCACGATCGGCACCGGATTGTTTTTAGGGTCCGGTAAGGCGATTCAGCTGGCGGGTCCTTCTATCATCTTTGCGTATTTTATTGTAGGTATTGCGCTTTTTTTCGTCATGCGGGCGCTGGGAGAACTGCTGTTATCTAAAGCGGGCTACCAATCATTAACGGATATTGCCGAGGCGTATTTAGGGCCGCGTGCAGCGTTTGTCACCGGCTGGACCTACTGGTTTTGCTGGATTATGACGGCTATGGCGGATGTGATCGCCGTCGGTGTGTATGTGAAATATTGGTTTGATATTCCGCAGTGGATTCCGGCACTTATCTGTTTGCTCATTTTATTAGGGCTTAATCTGTTAACGGTTAAGATTTTTGGAGAATTGGAGTTTTGGTTCGCCTTAATTAAGGTAGTCACGATTCTCGCGTTAATTGTCATCGGTGTCGTTCTGCTGGTGATTGGGTTCAAAACGCATACCGGAACGGTTTCAGCGGCGAATCTGTGGGAGCACGGCGGCTTGTTTCCGAACGGATTTTCAGGCTTTTTGCTTTCGTTCCAGATGGTGATCTTCGCCTATGTCGGTGTGGAATTAGTGGGTGTGTCGGCGGCGGAAACGTCAAATCCGAAAAAAAATATTCCGTCCGCTATCAATAAAATTCCATTGCGGATTTTATTTTTCTACGTCGGGGCATTGCTCATTCTTTTATGTATTAATCCGTGGATGCAGCTGAATGCGGCGGAAAGTCCTTTTGTAAAGACCTTCAGTCTGGTCGGCATTCCGTTAGCCGCGGGAATCATTAATTTTGTCGTATTAACGTCTGCCGCTTCTGCTTGTAACAGCGGGATGTTTTCAACAAGCCGGATTTTGTATAACTTAAGCAAAACGAAACAAGCGCCTGCAAGTTTTGCGAAGCTGAATAAAAATCATGTGCCGAGCCGCGCATTATGGATATCGGTTATTGTGCTGTCAGCTGGCGCTCTTTTAAGCAAATTGATACCGGAAGCGGCTTTTGGCATCGTGACCACCATCAGCGCGATTTGTTTCATTTGGGTGTGGGGCGTGATTCTTGTCTGTCATATCAGATACAGGAAAACCCGTCCGGACTTACACGCAAGCTCGTCTTTCAAGGCGCCGTTTGCGCCGTTTATCAATTACGCCGTGCTGGCGCTGTTTGCCGTCATTCTGGTGATTATGCTGTTTGCGGATGCAACGCGCCCGGCTTTGCTGCTGACGCCACTGTGGTTTATTGGATTATTTCTTATCTATCGGGCGAGAGGGAGAAAGACAGATTGAATTGCTTCAGACGGTGTACTGCCATGCAGTATGCCGTTTTTTGTTTTGATTGGAAAGCGAGAATATTTGTTAGGAATCAGGCTATAATGATTGTATAATTTAAAAAAGTGTATAATTTTAAATTAAGCGAGGTGATAATATGAAGTATGAGAAGTTATCTAAGCTTTTTTATAAAATGGATGCTGATTCATATGAGAAAGAATTTAAAAAGAGAACAAGCAGCTATGGCAGTTATTCAACATCATTAAACATACGGGGGTTCCGAAAAGGCCGACCCACGGACGATTCATTTGAGCTATTTTATGTGAATACACATAAACTCATGAAGCTGAATAATGAAGTGTTGTTAAACAGTTCCAAAATTTCATCCCTTATCAGTCAGCTCCCCGAATTTGCCGTCAAACCTTATTTTGATAAATTAATTATTAATGAAGCACAGAGTAATAATGAAATTGAAGGAATCCGCAGTACAAAAAAAGAATTGAAAGAGGCTCTTAAAGCGTTAGAACAATCCGAGCCCTCACATAAGCGGTTTGTCGGATTGATGAAAACATATCAATTTATAGACCGAATTCCGTCGTTTACAAGCATTCATGACTTTAGGGAATTATATGACGAGCTGGTCGCAGATGAAATCGGAACAGAAGATGCGCCGGATGGTGAGCTATTCAGAAAAGGCTATGTTGAAGTGAACGATGGGAACATGACCACCCATATCGGCGTTAATTCTGAACAAAAGATAACAGAAGCGCTTGAGGCTTTAATTGCTTATCTTCATGATGAAACACATCCCCAGCTGTATCGTTACATGACAGCTCATTACTACTATGAATACATTCATCCTTTTTATGACGGCAATGGAAGAACAGGACGCCTTATCGTTGGGAGTTATTTGTCCCGATACTTAGAAAAATATTCAGCCATCACTTTTTCTTACGCAGTTAATAAGAACAAAGATAAGTATTATAAGGCATTAGAGGAAATTCCCGCACCTTTAAACCGGGGAGAGCTGACTTTTTATTTAATGGATATGCTGGAGTTGCTTCTGTCAGGACAAAAAGGGATTATTGAGGATCTTGAATTTAATTTAATGAAACTGAAACGAATTAGGAACTATATTGATAGCGATCAATGGGCTGATTATAAAGATGAACGTGATATTTTTAATATCATTATCACGATTAATGTATTTGTAAATGATCAGGTTACGATGTCGGTGCAAGATTTAATGGAGCTCTCAAATAAATCGAGACATAAAATTAACAGAGTAATGGATTATTTAGAACAGCAAGGATTTGTTGAGCTGGTAAGCAGAAGGCCAAAATCTTATAAAATCAGCGAGGATTGTTTAGAGGAAATACTGCCTTCTTAATTAGTATATTTAAAAAAGCCGCCATTCATATGGCGGCTTTCACATTAATTCCGGATCAAATAATCAAATGCGCCTAAAGCGGCAGTTGCACCTGATCCCATGGAGATAATGATTTGGTTGTACGGGCCGTCTGTGCAGTCCCCTGCGGCAAATAGGCCGGGAACGCTTGTCGCGCCGCTCTTATCGACGATGATTTCGCCGATGCGGTTGCGTTCGACCGTTTCGTCTAACCATTCTGTATTAGGCACGAGGCCGATTTGGACGAATACACCTTGGAGTTCAACGTGTTTTTCTTCGCCTGTTTCACGGTCAACGAACGTAATACCGTTTACGTTTTGGTCGCCTGTGATTTCTTTCGTTTGTGCATTTTTGTGCACAGTGACGTTTGGCAGGCTGTAAAGACGTTTTTGCAGGACTTCGTCTGCTTTCAGTTCAGGCGCGAATTCCAGCACAGTCACGTGATTGACGATACCTGCAAGGTCAATCGCCGCTTCGATTCCGGAGTTTCCGCCGCCGATAACGGCTACGTCTTTGCCTTCAAACAATGGTCCGTCACAGTGCGGGCAGTAAGCGACACCTTTGTTTTTGAACTCTTGCTCACCAGGTACGTTGACATTGCGCCAGCGGGCACCTGTTGAAAGGATCACTGTTTTACTTTTCAGTACAGCGCCGTTTTCAAGTTCAAGTTCGAAGAGGTCTTTTTTCTCAAGGCGTTTCGCGCGCTGAAGGTTCATGACGTCAATATCATAATCTTTCACGTGCTCTTCAAGGCTTGCAGCGAGCTTCGGTCCTTCAGTCGCTTTGACGCTGATGAAGTTTTCGATGCTCATGGTGTCGAGTACCTGGCCGCCGAAGCGTTCAGCGACGACACCGGTGCGGATGCCTTTACGCGCCGTGTAGATCGCCGCGCTTGCGCCGGCAGGTCCGCCGCCGACAACAAGAACGTCAAACGGCTCTTTGTCGGCAAACTCAGACGCATCTGCGCCGCTGCCCATTTTTGCGAGAATCTCTTCGATGGTCATACGGCCGCTTCCGAAAGATTCACCGTTTAAGAATACAGTCGGAACAGCCATAATGTTTTTGCTTTCCACTTCTTCTTTGAATGCCGCGCCGTCAATCATTGTATGAGTGATATTCGGGTTGAGCACGCTCATCATGTTTAATGCTTGGACGACATCAGGGCAGTTGTGGCACGTCAGGCTGATATAAGACTCAAAGCGGTATTCTCCGCTAATGTTCTTAATCTGGTCAATGACCTTTTGATCAGCCTTAGGCGCTCTGCCGCTGACTTGAAGCAATGCCAGCACTAATGATGTAAATTCGTGGCCGAGAGGAACACCGGCGAATGTAACGCCTGTGTCTTCTCCGGTACGATTAACGCTGAAGCTCGGTGTTCTGTTTAATTCAGTTTTTTCAACTGAAATTTTAGATGACATGGAAGCCAGCTCGTCAACGAGAGCCAGCATGTCCTTAGAAGTGTCATCGTCACCGGCGCTTACTTTGAGAACAATGTCGTTCTCAATTAGCTGCATGTATTGATTTAATTGTGCTTTGATATTTGCATCAAGTACCAATGGAATGCACTCCTTAGATTTTACCTACCAAATCAAGGCTAGGTGTAAGTGTTTCGCCGCCTTCTTCCCATTTAGCCGGGCAGACTTCACCTGGGTTTTGACGAACGTATTGAGCTGCTTTTACTTTGTTTACAAGGTTGCTTGCGTCACGGCCGATACCGCCTGCATTGATTTCAACTGTTTGGATAACGCCATCAGGATCGATGATGAATGTTCCGCGGTCAGCAAGACCAGTTTCTTCGTCAAGAACGTCGAAGTTGCGGGAGATCGTTTGAGATGGGTCACCGATCATTGCGTAAGTGATTTTGCCGATTTTTTCAGAGCTGTCATGCCAGCCTTTGTGTACGAAGTGAGTATCTGTAGAAACAGAGTATACTTCAACACCTAATTCTTTCAGTGCAGCGTATTGTCCTTGAAGATCTTCAAGTTCAGTCGGGCAAACGAAAGAGAAATCCGCTGGATAGAAGCAGAAAACGCTCCATTGACCTTTCAAATCTTCGTTTGTTACATCGATGAATTCACCGTTTTTGAAAGCTTTTGCTTCGAATGGCAGTACTTCTTTTCCGATTAAAGACATAATATCTTCCTCCTGAAATGTGATTTGAAATATATTAAAAAGACAAAGCATTCACTTTATCTTTCAATAATAATTCTAATTATATATAGATTATTAAATAACATTTATTTTTTGTCAAGCTATATGGGGTATTATTTTCTGCTTTTTTTGCTTTAGACGTTTAAAATCGCCTGGTATAAGCGGTTTGGCGCTGTTTGTCATGTTTAGCGCCGGGCGAAAGGGGGATTCTCAATTGGTGAATCGAAACAGTAGGAATCAACCCTTCTATATGGCAGTATAAACCAAAGGGGGTATGATCATGCAAATAAATAACATTACTTTGTACAGTTGTGCGTTGGAGGAGACGAAACACTTCTATGAACGGGTGTTAGGTTTTCCTTTAATTGATGAGTCCGGTGATTCGTTTACCATCAAGGCGGGAGAAAGTGAGTTGAAATTCAGGCGCGCCGATTCTCACTCTCATCCGACGTATCATTTCGCGTTTAACATTCCGAATAATCGTTTTGATGAGGCGAAGGCGTGGATGAAGGATAAAGTTGTTTTTCAAACGGAAGATGGGGAGGATGAGGTGTATTTCTCTCATATTCAGGCGCGTTCCTTTTATTTCAAAGATCCGTCCAACAATCTGGCGGAATTCATCGCGAGAGAAACATCGCCGCCAAGCGCGGAACATTTTTCGATTGAGTCCGTTCTGAATATCGGCGAGGTGAATCTGACGGCTGCCGAAGTCGTATCAACCGGGAGAAAGCTGCAGCGTTTCGGCATTCCGGTGAGAAAGCATGCGCCTCTTAGGGAAAACGGGTTTCATTTTATGGGTGATTACAATGATGGGGCGTTTTTGCTTTTAGGGCCGAGCGGCCGCCGCTGGATTTTTTCTGATCAGCATGCGGAGTTCCATCCGCTGTCTGTCATTGTGAACGGGACGATCCGCATTGAGGCTGACGGAAAGGGCGGCATTGACATCAGGCGGGCACAGCCGTCATAAAAAAGCCCGGGCTCAAAAGGCCCGGACTTGAGGTCGTTATTTATAGACAACACGGGTGCTGCACATGATGTCGTGCAGCGTTTTTTTCTCTCCGAAGGCGCCCATGATGAAACCGATATAAAGAATGAGCTTAGATATGATATATGCGAAAGCGCGTCCGAAGGCCTGGCCGATGGAAATCCGTCCGCCATCCTCATTGACGACCTTAAGGCCGAGCAATGCTTTTCCCAGTGTCCCCTGCATCTTTGAGGCCGTGAGCAGGCTGAAATATAAGATACTGATCACAAAAGAGCTCGCAAGAATCGGGATGACGCCGAACACCAGAAAAGAGATGTTAAACTGATTTTCGGTCATGAAGGGGTCAGCCGCCGCAACGCCTGCCGCAAATAAAAAAGAGACCATAAATTGAATGATAAAAATCGGAATTCCTATGATGATTTGATCAATGACGTAAGCCAGAAACCGAATCCAAAATCCTGCCGGTCTTTCCATGTATCTTTTTCTCTCCCTTGCTTTAATCTGGAATATTATACGTAATCATTCCGGATTTTGCAACGGAGCTTAAGCTTCTGCGAGCAGCCTCTTTCCCAATGCCAAGCGTCCCATGATCAGCCCGAAAGCCAGAAGGGCAAACATGATGCCGCACCACATCAGCTGATGGATTCCCAAGTGTGAAATAAACCAGCCGCCCGCCGCCGTTCCGATGGTGATGCCGAGGTTGGAAAAAGAGACAAACAGGCTGTTGCCGAATTCGGGCGCCTCCTTTGCTTCCGCAGTAAGCCATGTCTGGCTGACAATGAGACCGCCGGAATGAACGGCGCCCCATACGAAGACAAGGACGGCCATCGGCGCGAAAGACGTCCCAAACCCGTATATGAGCAAGTAGGCGGCTGTATAAAGAAGCGGAAACAGGATGACGGTCTTTTTCATATTTTTGTATAACAAAGCGCCGAAGACGAAATTACCGGCTATCATAATCACTCCGAAGCTCATCAGCATAAAGCTGACCCATGTGCCGTTCATATGGGACACCCGTCCGAGGTACTCCGCAAAATAGCTGTAGACAGAAAACATGGCCGCAAAGAGACAGGTGACGGCAGCGATATTGAGCCACAAAGCCGGTTTGCGAAGGATGCCGAGCTGACTTCTGAAAGACATTTTTTCTGTGACCGGCATGGATGGCAAAAAGAGAAGAATGCCCGTGAATGCGATGAGACTGATGATAGCGCCGAATAAGAAGGCGGCTTCAAGGGATAGACGATCCGCCAGATAAGACGTGAAAGGCACGCCGAACGCAAAGCCGGCGGTGATGCCTGAAAAGACTTTCGTTACGGCTTTTCCGGATTGGCCGGCGGGGACAAGCCGGGCCGCGGCCGCAAGCGCTACAGAAAAGAACACCGGGTGGCATAAAGCCGGAATGATCCGAAACGCCAGCATGACACTGAAATGCGCCGTATACGCGTAGACCGCATTTGAAACGGCAAACATCAGCACCGCCAAAAGCAGAATGACTTTCCGGTTTATGCCTGAAGCAAGCAAGGTCAAAAACGGCCCCGACACAGCGACGATGAATGCGAAAATACTGACAAGCCACCCCGCTTTTGAAGCGGTAATTTGAAATCTGTCCGCCACTTGCGGAAGAACCCCGATGATGCCCATCTCGGTCGTAATAATCCCGAAAACCCCTAGGGCCAAAAATAGAATGAAGATGGAACTGCTTTTTTTCATTGTTATGTATACCTCCTTTTATAACTACATATACAGAAAAATAGATATGTTAGAACAAAAAAAGCCCTCCTTTCATGGTTATAGCTGGTGCTGAACATAGTCAGCAAAGGCTTTAATTTGTTTTTCATTCCTTCTGTAATAGGTCCACTTCCCGATTCGTTCAGATTCCAGCAGGCCGGCTTTTTGCATGGTCAGCAGGTAGCTGGAGATGACGGACTGCGCAAGCCCCGACTTTGCCTGAATATCACCGACGCAAATTCCGGTGCGGAAACTGAGGCCCTGCTCAAGATAAGGCCTTTCATCAAAATGGTCCTCCGGGTGTTTAAGCCATGTCATAATATCACTTCGTGTTTTGTTGGATAACGCTTTATGAATCAATATCGGTTCCATAACGTTTATTATATCTATTTTTCTGGATTTGTAAATTCGTTTTTGACAAAACATTCTCAAATTAAGTAAAAATCGTGCTAAAATATAACATATTATCAGATTACCGGTAAAAAAGCCGGGTTATTGTCAGGAGGATATTCACATGAATCAAAAGAAAAAAGGTGCGGTTGCGGTGACCTTGCTTTCCGCTCTGCTGTTTTGTTTATTGCCGGTCCTCGTCTCGCTTTCTCCGCTTGCGGAAACGGGGCCGAACGCGAATCGTTTTAATTCCGCGGGCATGTGGGCCGCCGTCGGCCAGATCTTTGTTATATATGCGGTCCCGCTCATTATATATATTCTCGGTATTCGTGTCATGAAAATCATCATGGCCGTTTTTTGCGGAATCGGGCTTATCATTTGCGCGGCTGTCTTGTTGGTGGCGTTATTGACCGCAATTTCCTTAGGGCAGGAGCTGTCTCTTTATTACGGCCTTCTCGTTTGGTCAGGCGCGGCTTTTATCGTCAATGTGGTATGGTATATTGCCGCGTTTCGATCATCCCCGAAGCATCAGCAGGCTATGTGACATTTGTTCTATAAATCTACCGAAAATACAAATATTTCATAGGTTAATTATGGTATGATCGAAGTGATATAGCAGCTTTTAATAGAAACGGGAGGAACTGACATTGAAAAAAAAGACAGCTTCATTGCGAATGAAAACATTGGCGGCCGGCGCTGCGGTTGCTGCGGCTTTATCTGTGGGAGCGGTTTCTGATCTGCCGGGGGCAAAATGGCTGCATCCGGCGGCTGCTCAAGCTGCGGAAACGGTATTTAAACAAAATCATGTGGCATCCGGTTTCTTGGCGGGACGGTATGACGCGCAGGCGATGTCTCCGACGATGTTCAACTGGTCAAGAGAAAGCCGGTTTACAAGCACTGCCGATGGCGCGTTAAAATGGGAAAAGAATGTTCCGGCCAATCCTCAAAACGGTGCGGGAGCCGCGGTTGACAGGGACGGCACCGTATTTATTCAATCAAAAGACGGGAAGCTGACGGCGTATCATCCGGACGGTACTGTGAAATGGGTGACGGAAAACCTCGGGACGACCTATACGCTGACTCCGATGCTCGGAACAAACGGTGTCATTTATCTTCCTTCTCACGATAAAAAACTATATTTCATCGACAAAGAAACCGGAAACATTTTAACATCGGTTCCGCTGAGCGGAGCGCCTAGTTCCGATGCGGCTATCGGCTCTGACGGCACGCTGTATGTGTCGACGCTGGATAACTATATCTATGCGATTAAACCGACGTCGCCTTCGACATGGACGCAAAAGTGGAAGTTTAAAACAAATGGCGTGGTCGGTTCCGCTCCCGTGTTAGCATCAAACGGAACGCTGTATACGGCAACGTACAATAATATCTTTTACGCGATCAATTCCGGAACGGGCCAAGTGAAATGGTCAAAAACGACGTCCAACGGGTTTAAAGGCTATCCGGTTATTGATAGAGACGGCACCGTTTACGCCGGAAACCAGGACGGCAACTTATACGCCTATACATCAACGGGTGCTGTAAAGTGGACGTTCCCGTTAAACGGTTTCTCCAGCTCTTCATTAGCGATCGACCATAACGGCAATGTGTATATCGGTTCCGGAAGCGGCGAGCTGTTTTCCATCAGCAAAACCGGTAATATGAACTGGTCTTTCTATACGGACGGGCCTGTGAGAACGGCGCCGCTGATTGATGCGGACGGCAATGTGTACTTCGGTTCTGACGATAAAAATGTCTATGCGGTTGACGCTGACGGTAATGAAAAATGGCGCTATCAAACAGACAGCAATGTCATTTCCTCCCCGGTTCTGGCTGAAGACGGCACGCTCTATGTCGGTACTTATACGAAACTGCTCGCATTCGGGGCAAAAAAATAATTAAAAAGAATCCGCGTCATCTGCGCGGATTCTTTTTTTATTTAGAGGCTTGAATAAATACGCCTTTTTCATGAGAGAATTCTTTAAAGCCGTACACACCGTGATATGAACCGATCCCGCTCGTATTGACACCGCCGAACGGAAGGTTGACGTCAGTGAAATGAACGACGACATCATTGACAGAAGCATTGCCGGACGTCGTATGCTGCAGCACATAATCGATCTGCTCCTGATTATGGCTGAATACATACAAGGCAAGCGGCTTGTCCCGTTCAGTGATGTAATCAACGGCTTCACTGATATCTTCGTAATTCATAATCGGCAGAATCGGTGCGAAGATTTCTTCCTGCATGATCTTCATATCAGGCGTGACGTTTGTCAGCACGGTCGGAGAAATCGTGCGGTCATGCGCATCGAATACGCCGCCGAACGCCGTCTTCGCCCCTTTTTCAATGGCGTCATCATACAGGGCTTTGACACGGTTAAAGTTGCGGTCGTTGACAATCTGCGTGAATTTGTTGCGGTCAACCGTATGATCATCCTCCATAAAACCTGTATTGACAATGGTTTGCAGGAGATCTGTAAAGGTGTTCTGCACTTCTTTCTTCATAAGGAGATAGTCAGGTGCGATACATGTTTGCCCCGCATTGACAAATTTGCCGACGGCGATTTTTTTCGCCGCGTCCATTAAATCATAGTCGCTGTCGATGATCGTCGGGCTTTTTCCGCCAAGCTCAAGCGTGACGGACGACAAGTGCTTCGCCGCTGCCGTCATGACGATTTTACCGACATTCGTGCTTCCGGTGAAGAAAATGTGGTCAAACGGCTGGTCGAGCAGTTCTGTGGCGACATCGACCTCACCTTCAAAAATGGCGACTTCTTCTTCGTGAAATGCCTCGCGAATAACTGTCGCGGCGATATGGCTCGTCTCCATTGTAAAATCGGACAGCTTCACAATCGCGCTGTTGCCGGCCGCAATGGCAGCTGCAAGCGGAGCCATCGTCAGCATAAACGGATAATTCCACGGGCCGAGAATTAAGGTAAGGCCTTTTGGCTCGTACATTAATACGCCGTCAGCGTCGGGACTGACGGATGAGCCGACGCGTTTCGGCGCCATCCAGGTGTCGAGATTGTTCATATTATCTTTAATCGCCTTAATCGTTCCCTGCGTTTCCGCTCTTTTCACCTCATGATAAGGCTTGCGGACGTCCCGTCTGATCGCCTCGATGATTTCTTCTTCATGTGCGGTGACGGCATCCAAGAAGCGCTGAAGCTTTTCTCTGCGCTGCCCGGCTGTTGAAGCACGCAGCGTTTTTTGATTTTTTTTCTGAAGCTCAAAGACGCGTTTGATGTCTGCTTTTATATGCTGATCCATCGGTCTTCCTCCTCTGGTTGCTTTTTTGTTTCTTCAGGGCCTATTATAATGTGATGTGTTTTTGCGGCAAAGACAGCGTAAACTCATCTATACGTTACCGTACAAATTGCGGTGATCTGTCTAATGAAAGGAGTGTCTCTTATGCCGGATTCTGTGACAACTGACATCAAACAAGCGCTTTTGGCCATGCTTGGAGAGCGGGATATCCGCCGTGTGACCATGAAGGACATCGCCGAACGGGCGCGTGTGAGCCGGGGGACACTGTACCTTTATTACGAAGATAAATATGCGATTTTAGAGGATATAGAGGAAGAAATGAAAGACGGGCTGAGCGAAGCGCTGTATGATTCGCTGAAGAATAAAGATGTGCTTCATTTACATGGCGGATGGCAAAAAGTGCATCCGACCCTGTCTTTTGTTGATCGGCATCGGGTGTTTTTTCAAACGATGATGGATCGCAATAAAATGCCCTATTTTCACTTTCATGCTTTTTTAAAAGATGTGTTCCGGCATGATGTGCTGCTGTCACCGGTCAATGCGGATTTCTCACCGACTGAACAGGATATGTACATTCATTACCGCGCTTTATACACGTATGCCATTGTGTTGTACTGGCTGAATGAGGAGCCCGGGGCATCCCCGGAAGCGATCAGCGGACAGGTGTGGGATTTGATTTCTCAAAAACGGTTTTACTGGCTGTTCGGCCGCCGGGTGCCGGAACAAGAAGAAAAAAAGCCCGCCGACCGCCGGGTGACAAGGACGAGGCAGGCCTTGCAAGAAGCCATGATCGGCTTAATGGCGGAAAAAAAAGAGTACGCGGCAATCACGATTTCCGATATTGCCCGTCAAAGCAACCTCCGCCGTGCCACTTTTTATGACCATTACGCCAACAAAGAAGCATTGCTGAAAACGATCATCCATCAATCATGCCGGGATCTGATCGGATTATTGACGGTAAAAGGAGAGCCTGCCGATTGCTCCATGGAAGAAGCGGAATCCGCGCTCGTCGGTCTCTTTTCGGCACTGTCGGACGGCCTGCCGCTCGTTCATTTTCTGAGAGAGGGTTCGGGAGTGCCTGACGTCATCCCGGAAATGTTCAGAGCGCTGCAATCGTTTTATCTTCATCAGCCCCTGCACATTCAGGCGGGCAAAAAACTCTATGCATATTATGTCGCGTCCATGCTCGTCGGTTTGATTCAATATCGTCTTCATGAAGGAAAAGACCACGCGCCGGACATGCTGGCCCGGGAGTTTCTGCAGTTTTTGGATGTGAAGAAGTATCGGGTGATTTTGCTGTGAGGATGATGAAAAAGAACTCAGCCGAAAACAGGCCGGGTTCTTTTTTGCTGTTTTCTTTGAGAAGCGCCGATATGAAGTGTCCGGCTTTATCCCTTATAAAAAAGATACCTTCCATATGACGCCTGATCAGCATTCTGCCGCCAAACATGACAAATGTCATATTCGGGGCATGATGGCTGCTACTACAAAAGCGTCTGGCGCCCCGTTATACTTGGGATCATAATGAAAAAGAAGGGACATGACATTCATGACCAATCACACCGCAACTCAAAAACAAGCATCTTTAAAAAAGCAGGTTGCCGCATTTTCCGGCGCCGATACAAAGCATAGTGTCAATCAGCTTTTCAACACGTTTGTGCCGTTTTTTGCCCTTTGGTTTCTTGCTTACTTCAGCCTCAATGTCTCCTATCTTCTGACCCTCGCCTTTACTGTTATAGCAGCGGGATTTTTGACAAGAATCTTTATTATTTTCCACGACTGCTGCCACCAATCCTTTTTCAAACAAAAGAAACTGAACCGGCTGTTCGGGTTTATTTCAGGTGTGCTGACCCTGTTTCCGTTCCTTCAATGGCAGCGCAGCCACTCCATTCATCATGCGACGAGCAGCAACTTAGATAAACGGGGCACCGGCGATATTTGGATGATGACCGTCAAGGAATACAACGAAGCCTCAGCCTGGACAAAAGTACGCTACAGACTTTATCGCAATCCGTTTATTATGTTTATTCTCGGCCCGATTTACGTATTTCTGATTAAAAACCGTTTCAATGTAAAAGGCGCCCGCCGCAAGGAGCGCTGGAACACCTATTTCACGAACGCGGCGATTGTCTTATTGGCTGCTGCGACGTGCCTGCTTGTCGGCTGGGAAAACTTTTTGCTTGTTCAGGGTCCGATTTTCCTTATTTCGGGGTCAATCGGCGTCTGGCTATTTTATGTTCAGCACACGTTTGAGGATTCTTATTTTGAAGCCGATGAGCATTGGGATTATGTGCAGGCCGCGGTAGAAGGAAGCTCCTTTTACAAGCTTCCGAAGCTTTTGCAATGGCTGACAGGCAATATCGGCTACCATCATGTTCACCACTTAAGCCCGAAAGTGCCGAACTACAAGCTGGAAGCCGCTCATGAGGGGCACGAGCCTTTAAAAAACGTGCCGACCATTACGCTTAAAACAAGTCTTGAATCCATGAAATTCCGTCTGTGGGATGAGGACGAAAAGCAATTTGTCACCTTTCGGGAGGCGCGGAAAAAACCGGCGCCCCATCCGGTGCCGAAAGAACCTTTGAAGAAAAATGCCTGATATGGCGCGCGGCTCTTTCTCTTATCAGAAAGGGCCTTCTCTTCATGCGTGAGGATGCAATGAAGGCGGTGTTTTGATAAAGTGATGGTAGACACAAGCAGCAGAAGGTGGAACAAAGATGAAGAAGTATTTTAAATTTCAAAAACTGAACGGGATTTCTCCTTATATATGGACGATTTTTTTCATCTTGCCTTTTTATTTTATTTTTAAAAGCTCTTCTACCTTTGTCATCGTGGCCGGCATCATTTTCACACTTGTTTTCTTTGGCGCATACCGCTTCGCATTTGTTGCAAAAGGCTGGCCGCTTTACTTATGGGCGCTTCTTCTGATCGGCATTTCGACCGGCTCAGTTATGCTGTTCAGCTATATTTACTTCGCCTTCTTTATCGCCTACTTCATCGGCCATATCCGAGACAAAGTTCCTTTTTACATCTTATATTACATTCATATCATCAGTGCGGCGGTTGCCGTCAACTTCAGCCTTGTTCTGAAAAAAGGGTGGTTTTTGACACAAATTCCGTTTATCGTCATTACACTGATCAGTGCCATCCTGCTCCCGCTCAGCATTCGAAGCAGAAAAGCACGGGAGCGCCTTGAGGAGAAATTAGAATATGCAAATGAGCGAATCGCCGATCTTGTGAAGCTGGAAGAAAGGCAGCGCATCGCCCGGGACCTTCACGATACACTTGGACAAAAGCTTTCCTTAATCGGGCTGAAAAGCGACCTTGCCCGAAAGCTGATATATAAGGACCCTGAACAGGCCCGCACTGAGCTGAAAAGCGTGCAGCAGACGGCCCGCACCTCGTTAAATGAGGTCAGACAAATCGTCTCATCGATGAAAGGCATCCGATTGAAGGATGAGCTCGGCAATGTTCGGCAAATTCTTGAAGCGGCAGGAATTGATTTTGTGTATGAAGAAAAAGAAGCGCCCAAACATATCTCTTTGCTGAACGAAAACATCGTCAGCATGTGCATTAAAGAAGCCGTCACCAATGTCGTGAAACACAGCGGCGCCAAAGTATGCCGCATCACCATTCAGCAGCTTTGGAAAGAGGTTGTCATTACGGTAGAAGATGACGGCAGCTTTCAATGCAAAGAAGACCGCTTTTTTTCAAAGGGGCACGGCCTGCTTGGAATGAGGGAACGTCTTGAATTCGCAAACGGCAGTTTAGCCATTGATACAGCCGCCGGAACAAAGCTGACCATGAGAATCCCGAATGATTCAAAATCAAAAGAAAAGGATGGTAGCAGATGATCAACATCTTCATTGCCGAGGATCAGCAAATGCTGCTCGGCGCACTCGGTTCGCTGTTGAATTTAGAAGAGGATATGACGGTTGTCGGTAAAGGCACAAGCGGCCAGGATGCCATCGATTTCGTGGAAAAACATGCGCCCGACATCTGTCTGATGGATATCGAAATGCCCGGGAAATCAGGTCTTGAAGCGGCAGAAGAACTCAAGGACAGCGGTGTGAAAATCATCATTTTGACGACCTTTGCCCGCTCCGGCTATTTTCAGCGGGCGCTAAAAGCCGGCGTCAGCGGGTACATGCTCAAGGACAGCCCGAGCGATGAGCTCGTCAGCGCCATCCGCAGCGTCATGAAAGGAAGACGCGTCTACGCCCCTGAATTAATGGAGGACATCTATAGTGAAGAAAACCCGCTGACCGAACGGGAAAAAGAGGTGCTCGAGCTTGTCGCAGACGGGAAAAACACGAAAGAAATCGCAAACGCCCTCAGCATCAAAAGCGGCACAGTCCGCAATTACGTTTCGATGATCCTGGATAAATTAGAAGTGAAAAATCGAATTGAAGCCATTACCCGATCAAAAGAAAAGGGCTGGTTTAAGTAACCTGCCCTCAGCTTGTTCAGCCAGTGTTTTTGCACTGGCTTGTTTCTTTTTCGCCGTCACTCCGTCTCTTCCTTCCACTTCTTATCAATCAGCATTTTTCCCGGCCAAGTGTATGCCATGATGCCGCCGTCTGCGGTGATGTCTTCTCCCGTGACGTAAGAACTGTCGTCTGAAGCGAGGAAGAGCGCGACGGCTGCCATTTCTTCCGGTTTTCCAAGCCGGCCGAGCGGCGTGATCCATTTGTTGGCTTCACGGAACGCCTCGCCCATTTCGTCTTCTGTCGTGCCTGCCAATTTATCAATGAGCGGCGTTTCAATCGTCCCCGGCGATAAGGAATTGACGCGGATTCCGCTTCTGGCGTAATCAATGGCCATCGCTCTCGTCAGGTTCGTGATTCCGCCTTTTGCGGCGTTATAGCCTGAGCGGTCAAGGTCTGCGGCCCGGCCGGACATGGAGGAGGTGTTGATGATGGAGCCTCCTTTTTCGAGCATGAGCGGAATCAGGTATTTGCTGCAAAGAAATGTGCCGCGCAGATCGACGGCGATGATCCGGTCAAACAGGTCGACCGGGTATTCATGGACTTTTCCGCCCTCTTGGTCAACACCAGCATTGTTAAACAGAATATCAATTGTTCCGTACTTTCGCTGAATGCTGTCCGCAAAAGACTTTACGTTTTCTTCGTCTGATACATCAAGGTGAAAGGCTTCTGCTTCTCCGCCGTTTTTTCTGATAGCGCTGACGGTTTCATTCAGTTCGCTTTCATTGATGTCACCGCAGATCACGCGGGCGCCTTCATCGGCGAAAACCCGTGCCGTCGCTTGTCCGATGCCTGTCGCGGCCCCTGTGATGATTGCGGTTTTGTCTGTTAATCTTCCCATATTGCGATTCCTCCTTTTTTATATCTGTTCCCGCTGAATAGGGGGATAAACATACGGAGGTCTGTTTCTAAATACCTATTAAATATGTTAATATTATGTATATACATCATTGGGAGGTTTACATATTTTGAAGATACAGCATAAGAAGGAGATAGCGTTTTATTGTTATGCCATTGTTCCTATGGGATTTGTGATTTACACCGTTATCTCTATTCTATTTCAGGACATCATATTTCCTCTCACTGTAAGAAATGTTCTTCATGAGTCTTTGCGAAACTTGGGATCAATTATCTTATTTAGTTTGTTTTTCTATCCGTCATACATATGGATGAAGAAGGAATTCGGCCGCCGGAAAGAAGCAGAGAGGTGAGGATGATCAACATTCTCTCTTTTTTATTGATAAAATGGGTGAAATGAATCCATTAACATGTTAAATTTACAATATATGCATCTGCTAATCCTAGTTGACAATTGTCACTGTATATGATAAATAGATGCTGAAAAGATTTTACATAACATCAAAGCATAATTAAAGGAGAGATCTGAAGTGCGGAAAAAAAAGTTTAAAGCAGAATCCAAGCGATTGCTGGACATGATGATTAACTCCATTTACACGCAGAAGGAAATTTTTCTCCGCGAGTTAATTTCCAACGCGAGCGATGCGATTGACAAAATCTATTACAAGGCGTTAACCGATGATTCATTAACGTTTGATCAAGACAATTACTACATAAAAGTGACGGCGGACAAAGAAGCGAGAACGCTCACCGTCACAGACACCGGTATCGGGATGACAAAAGACGAGCTTGAACAGCATCTCGGCACAATTGCGAAAAGCGGTTCACTCGCTTTCAAGCAAGAAAATGACTCGAAAGACGGCCATGACATTATCGGCCAGTTCGGCGTCGGGTTTTATGCGGCATTTATGGTGGCTGATAAAGTCACGGTGAAAAGTAAGGCGCTCGGCAGTGACGAGGCGTATGTATGGGAGTCGGAAGGGGCTGCCGGCTACACGATCGCGCCGTGTGACAAGGAAACCGTCGGTACGGAAATCACCTTGAAAATAAAAGAAAACACAGAAGATGAAAGCTATGATGAGTTTTTAGAAAACTACCGCATCAAAGCGATCGTGAAAAAGTACTCTGACTTTATCCGCTACCCGATCAAAATGGAAGAGACGGTCAACAAGCCGAAAGAGGGCAGCGAGAACGAGTTTGAAGAAGTTCAGGAGGAACAGACGGTCAACAGCATGGTGCCGATCTGGAGAAAAAATAAAAGCGAGCTGACGGATGAGGATTACGAGGCTTTTTACGCCGAGAAGCATTACGGTTTTGATAAACCGCTGACCCATGTGCATATCAGCGTTGATGGAGCGGTGCGCTACAATTCGATTTTGTTTATTCCGGAAAACATGCCGTTTGACTATTATACGAAGGAATTCGAAAAAGGATTGGAGCTGTATTCCAACGGCGTGCTGATCATGAACAAATGCGCCGACCTGCTTCCGGACCATTTCAGCTTTGTAAAAGGCATGGTGGATTCTGAGGATCTGTCGCTGAACATTTCCAGAGAGATGCTGCAGCACGACCGCCAGCTGAAGCTGATTGCGAAAAACATCAATAAAAAAATCAAAGCCGAGCTGAAGAGCCTGCTGAAGAACAAAAGAGAAAAATACGAATCTTTCTATGAATCTTTCGGCAGACAGCTGAAATTCGGCGTCTATAATGATTTCGGCGCGAATAAAGACGTATTAAAAGATCTGCTTCTCTTCTATTCATCTAAGGAGAAAAAGCTCGTCACTCTGGACGAATATGTGTCCAGAATGCCTGAGGATCAAAAATATATCTATTACGCGTCCGGCGATTCATATGAGCGGATTGAAAAGCTGCCGCAAACTGAAATGGTGGCGGACAAAGGCTACGAAATTTTATATTTCACGGAAGATATTGATGAATTCGCGATCAAAATGCTGACAAGCTATGAGGAAAAAGAGTTCAAATCCGTATCAAGCGCAGACTTAGGCATCGACAATGAGGATGAAAAGCAGACCGAAGCCGAAGAGAACGAATATAAAGACCTGTTCGAAAGCATGAAAGAGATTCTTGCCGATAAAGTAAAGAACGTCAGAGCGTCGAAACGTTTAAAATCTCATCCGGTCTGTTTTGCGACAGACGGCGAAGTGACGATCGAAATGGAAAAAGTGTTGAATGCTATGCCTGACAGCCAGCAGGTCAAAGCGGAAAAAGTGCTGGAAATCAACCCGAATCACGAAGTGTTTGAGACGTTAAAGAACGCGCACGGACAAGATCGGGAAAAGCTTGCATTATACACAAATCTTCTCTACAATCAGGCGCTTCTGATTGAAGGGCTGCCGATCCATGATCCGGTCGAATTTACGAATGACATTTGCAAAGTTATGGTATGACGCCAAAAAGGAATCGCCCAGCGGGGGCGATTCCTTTTTTTATTACAGTGTGCGCTGTTTAAGAATTTGATTTTGTTTGCTGCGCTTCTTTAAGGAGAACCGTTTTTTCAAGTGCGTTTCGATTTCTTCTAAACTTCTGCCCTTCGTTTCAGGAACGATGTAAGCGGCGAAGAAGAAGGATGAGAGGCAAATGACTGAGAATATTCCGAATACCCAGCCGATGCCCATGGCGCTCAGCATAAGTGGGAATACCAGTGAAACGATCAGGTTGGTTGCCGACAGGATCAATGTCGTAAATCCGGTTGCGGCTCCGCGTGCGTTTGACGGGAACAGCTCCGGCATCAGAACCCATACGACGGGACCCCATGTCGCCTGGTAGAAAACGATATAGATGCCGAGAAACAGCACGGTCAGCCATGCTGTTGAAGCTGACAGGCCGGCCAGAAGGAGAATGGCTGATAGTGACGCCAGGCTCAAGGTAATGCCGACACTTCCCCACATTAGCAGTTTTTTCCGGCCGATCCGGTCAATTAAGATCATGGCGGTGATACACATGATGACGTTTAAGACACCGATGCCCATCGTGCCGAGAACGGACGCCGAAGTGCCGAGTCCTGCCTTTGTAAAGATAGTCGGCGCATAGTAAATCACCGTGTTGATACCGACCGCCTGCTGGAAGATGGCGAGGCCGATCCCGATCAGCAGCATAGGGCGGATCCATTTGGCTTTCAGCAAGCCGAGCGTAGATTCTTTTTTCTCGGCTTCTCCTTGTTTCATTTCCGCCAATTCAACGGCGATATCCTCTTTGTCGTGGGTCATTTCCATGACTTGTCTGGCTTCCTGCTCACGGCCGCGTTTGACGAGCCATCTCGGAGATTCCGGCATAAACGCGATTCCGATTAATAAAAGCGCCGCCGGTACTGCGGCGAGACCGACCATCCAGCGCCAAGCTTCAAACGGGGTGAATATGTAATTCACGATATATGCGAGTAAAATTCCGGTTACAATCATTAAGTTATTCAATGTGCCGAGCGTTCCGCGTATTTTCGTCGGCGCCATCTCAGATAGATAAACGGGAACCAGCGCCGTTGAGCCGCCGACGGCTAACCCGAGAATGACACGGGAGATAATCAGCATGGTGACGGTTTGCGAAGCCGCACAGGCAAGCGCACCGATAATAAAAATGAGTGAAAGGACGAAAACCACTTTTCTCCGGCCCCATCGGTCAGAGCATGTCCCGCTTAAGGCGGACCCGAAAATCGCACCGAGCAGCAGCATGCTGACGACCAATCCCTCGGTCAGCGTGTTTAAAGGAATATCATTGTTAATAAATAACAAAGCCCCTGAAATCACACCGGTGTCATAGCCGTAAAGCAGCCCGCCTAATGCTCCGAAAAAGTAAATCAGGTATTTTTTGGTGTTTTTCTTCACAGATGATCCTCCTCATCTTTTGGAACGCATAATAGTTTATTTAGATAACTATTTCATTCCCCGAAGAGAAAAATATAAACATAAAAAAACACGCCCCTTTAGGGACTGACCCCATAAGATGAGACAAATAAAAACACCTTCAAGTTTGAATACGGATGATTGTTATCCGAAATTAG
>NZ_JBYTDS010000016.1:0-101036 GCF_058791615.1 Bacillus sp. EB106-06-01-XG163 | reverse complement strand
AGCCGCCGGTCACATACCGACAGCTGGCTGCTTAAAGGTGTTTTGATCCCTGTCTCAAAAACGGGGGTCAGTCCCCCAGGGCAATGCTCTTTTTATTTTTTCTCCTCATACGGCAGGACAAACAGCGGTTTATCGGGCTTCCATTCCGCATACAGCACGTCCTCCGTTCTTTTGATGTTCAGCTTTTTCAGCTCCTGAGTCAGCTGCTTTTCTTCCAGCCCGGCTTCTTTCAGATTTTCATACAGCACTTCGCCGTCAATAATCAGCGTGACCGGCAAAGAGACCTGCTTCGGCTTTATTTGCATGTCGCCGTTTTTCGTCGTGTCATATTGAAATTTCGGCAGGACACTGACCATCCCGTTTGTTTCTAAAATCGCGTACTCCGCTTCCTGTATGGAAAAGCAATTCGCCTGTCTGAGAAGGCTTTGCAATTGATTAATGTCCAGCTTATTCTTTTTCAGCACATCATATTTCAGTTTTCCTTTATGTATGATAATACTCGGCTCGCCTTCCAACAGCTTTCTGGAGCTTTTTACTTTCTGCGTAATCAGTTCGATGAGATAAATTAAAACCCCCCATAACAGAGAGGCAAAAATGATTTCAAAAATCCTGACGCCTTTATCATACACCGCATTTCCGACCAGTTCGCCGAGGATGAGCGCGGAAATAAAATCAAACGGCGTAATTTGCGAGAATTGAGTTTTTCCAAGCAATTTTAAAATCACAAATAAAATACCCAAACCGCATACTAACTCCCAAGCCACTGTAAGTAAATGTCCCATATTCGCACCTTCTTCTTAAAAGTCATTACCATTATGGACATTCGCCTGTTTTCTATACAGCGGCCGGCAACACACAAAAAAACGCAGCCGAGGCCGCGTTTTTTCACTTCTGCTTACTGTTTTTGATTCGATCTGACGACCCGTAAGCACACCTCAGCGGCATAACCGGCAGCCGCTCCGGAACCCGCAAACATCGCGGCAAGCCCCAAGCCCATTCCTTCCCAGCCGCCGACACCGAAAATGCTGTAAACAACCGTACCGAAAGCAGTCAGGCCCAGCACCGCCAAAAGGCACTCAGGCCACATCTTTTTCGGCCATTTCTTGCGGAGCACAGCCGATACGGCAAAGTTAAGACAAAATGCGGCCAGACAGATCAGAAAAAAAAACCCCATGTCTTTTGCACCTCCGTCATGAGTAGCTTTTTATTTGCTCACCTTTTTTTCAAACAAATGATAACCCGGCGCGGGTCCTTTTGATTCGTACCCCATTCCGCTGTAAAACGACTGAAGCGCCTTGTTTTCGGACACGCAATCGAGCCGGATTTTCGTTTTTCCCGGACAAGACACACCCGTCTCCGCCCAAGTCATGATTGTCCGGCCGAGCCCCGCCCCTGCAAACCGCCTGTTAATCGCCAGCCGGTGGAGATATACGGACTCCTCATGTCCTTCATCGCCCCAAAGACGTCTGTCCCACCCGCTTGCTTCGGGAAGCAGCATGACGACGCCGGCCAGCTCTTCATTCTGCCTGAATAAAAAAACATACCCTTGGGCGATCGCCTCCCGCATATTGTGGGTATCTTCCCCTTGCAGAAGGCCGCTCCACTGGTTCGACCCTTTATCGCGAAGCCATTCTGCCGCTTGCACGAGCAGATCCATGACCTCTTTTGCATCATCTTTCCGGGCGGGGGTGACCCGGAATGCCCCCGCCGTCTCCTCCGTAATCGTAAAAGGTGTCATAAAATCCTCCTGTAATCAGAATATTCGACACCTTTATTATAGACCAAACGCAGAAAGGAAAAAAACAGCCGTCGTGTTTGAGGGCCGTTTAAAAAATTTTCTTCTTATCACGTTCTTCTTTTAAAATCTCAACCGCTTCCCTGAAACGCATAGAGTGGACGATTTCACGCTCACGCAGAAAACGGAGTGAATCATTCAGGTCAGGATCATCGGAAATATCAATAATCCATTGATACGTCGCTCTCGCCTTTTCTTCAGCCGCAATATCCTCATATAAATCAGCGATCGGATCTCCCTTCGCCTGTATGTAAGACGCTGTGAACGGAACTCCGGCCGCATTGTGATAAAACAGCGCGCTGTCATGGTTGACGTAATGATCACTGAGCCCTGCATCACGCAGCTGCTCCGGGGTCGCATCTTTTGTCAGCTTATAAATCATCGTCGCAATCATTTCTAAATGCGCAAACTCCTCCGTGCCGATATCCGTCAGCAGGCCGATCACCTTGTCAGGAATCGTGTAGCGCTGGTTTAAGTACCGGAGCGCTGCGGCCAATTCGCCGTCCGCCCCGCCGTATTGTTCAATGAGAAACTTAGCCAGCATCGGGTTGCATGTACTGACTTTAACCGGATACTGCAGCTTTTTTTCATATACCCACATTTACAGATCCCTCCTTATACTTGCCATGGCCAAGGACCGCGGCCCCAGTCCCATTGAGCGCCGACCTGACTCACGCCGAATTGCAGAAGCGGTCCGTACTCAGGCTCAAACCGCTTTCTCAGCTGTCTTGAGTACCGGGAATATTCATGAAACTGCTGAAGCGCGAGACGGTCATGGGGATGCGTATCCAGATAAAGCGTCAGCTCCACCAAGACAAAGTCCGCCGCCTGAATTTGCTCCAGCAGCCGATAATATTCATCATCAATCTTTTTCGCCATATTCGATTCCCCCCCGATAAGGATTATCATAGAAATCGTAAAGATCCTTCCAAAGGGTCCCTTTTCTCAATGCCTCCATCGGAGAAAACTGCTCTAAGTGATACGGCTGAAACCGCATATAAAGATGCGGCGGCGTTCTGAAGTATTTTCTCCCGATCGGCGGGCAGGGATCAAACCGGCTGTGGAAGGGTTTATAGGATTTGACCGGTGTAAACGGCTGATTTTCTTTCATTACGATCCTCCTTTCCTAAACACATGACCTTAATAGGTATGAATCCGTATCGGCATTTATGCCCTGTAAGAAAATAAAAAAGCCCGTTAAAAACGGACTCAATGTAACTCATCTGGAATTTGAAGTAAAAAAATCATAATGAAAAATCTGATTGAAAGCGCTGATAATGTTTCAATGTATATTCCGTAATTTGTTGATCATATTCAGGATATTCATATCTCAATAAAACAGCCACTGACTTTGAATATGCTCTAAAGAGACCCTGGCAGTCAAACAATGCCTTCCACACGCCTTCATAAGTATTGCCGACATAAGTATTCAGCAGAATTTCCCAATCTTTCGCATTCATGTAATGTTGAATATACTTATAATTCTTCCCTACACTTAATGAAAACTGATTCTCTATCCCGATATTCCACGCAATCATACGCAAAACATTAGGCCTTAAAATGTCATTCATATGATCCAGCGCAAACAGTATTTCTTTACGCATTAATCCTTTAATAACATAGGTTGAAACCATCCAAAATTCATTGCAGCAATCATCAAACTCTCTGGGGGTCGGTTTCTTTATATGATATTGTTCATCACTCGCAATAATCTTACTGTTGATTCGGTGATCCTTGTCTAATAATATTTCCGCCAAACCATCACTCTGTGTAAAATAAGCCTCTGTTTGACTCAGAGGGATCAAAGTTAAGTCGATTTTATGATGATCTTTAAAAAGCATTAGATAGGAGAACCAGTCTCCGAGTTCCGGAGGGAAAAGTTCCATATCTTCAGGTTTTTGCATCATCATTCTTTCGCCAAACTGATCCAGCCAGCTTTCGTCAGATGTGAAAGAGTCCATATCGGTCACAAAATAAGAAATATCATAGTCTTGAAATTTGTCTCTCGGTACATTTTTATTGGTTCTTGATCCCTCTAAAGTGACAAGACGGATTCTCTCGTCCTTCATCGCAATATCAAGAATCAATTTCATCATTTCGCCTTCACTTCTCACATGGAAAACCTCCCGATAAAGAGATTTTTACAGATCATGCTTTTCAGTTTATAAACAACTTGCTCATGATTTACAGAAAAGTCCTATGTACTTGATGATTTTGCTCCAATCGTAACACAGCTGCAAGAACATGAGAAGAGCACTCTTGCTGTTCCAAGAGTGCTTTTCCCGAATGGTCAGATATATTGGCTGTCCCGATGATGATGATGATGATGATAGAACGGGTAGCCGCCGTAGCCGCCATAGCCGCCAAAACCGTACCCCGGATATCCTCCGTAGCCGCCGTAGCCGCCAAAACCGTACCCCGGGTAGCCATAGCCGCCGCCGAAACCGTATCCCGGATATCCTCCGAAGCCGCCGTAGCCACCGTAGCCGCCGTAGCCGCCGTAGCCGCCGTAGCCGCCAAAACCGTACCCCGGGTAGCCTCCGTAGCCGCCATAGCCGCCGCCGTAAATCGGTCTTCTTTCATTCATGATTTATCGCTCCTTCACATAGGTTACAGTCCAGTTTATGACATGCGGAAGGAAACGTATGGGCATCCGCCCAGTTTTGGCGAAATAATCAATAATTGCTTACGGAGAAATACGATACAGGCCGACCGCATAAGCAAAATAAAAAGGCCGGAACTTATGCCGCCCCGGCCTTTTTGTCTTTATTCGCCTAAATCTACATTGTGATAAACCTGCTGTACGTCTTCGAGGTCTTCCAGCACATCGATCAGCTTTTCAAATTGAGCTTTCGCATCTTCCGGGAGCTCGACTTCATTTTGCGCAAGCATCGTCAGCTCCGCAACCGTGAACTCTTCAACGCCGGCATTTTTGAATGCCTCCTGTACGGCATGGAATTGATCAGGCTCGGCATACACGATAACACTGTCATCCTCTTCTAAAATATCGCGCACGTCCACATCAGCTTCCATCAGCAATTCCAGCGCTTCATCCGCCGTCTTGCCTTCAACGCCGATAACGGCGGTCGCATCAAACATGTAAGCGACAGACCCGCTCACACCCATATTTCCGCCGTTTTTCCCGAATGCGGCGCGCACTTCAGGCGCCGTGCGGTTTACATTATTCGTTAACGCATCAACGATGATCATTGAACCGTTCGGGCCGAAACCTTCGTAACGCAGCTCGTCAAAGTTCTCCTCCGCGCCGCCTTTCGCCTTTTCAATCGCACGCTCAATAATATTTTTCGGCACACTGTACGTCTTCGCGCGCTCAAGCACCACTTTTAGCGCCTGGTTCGATTCCGGATCTGGCTCGCCTTGTTTTGCCGCCACATAAATCTCACGGCCGAACTTCGCATAAATCCGGCTCGTATTTGCGTCCTTTGATGCTTTCTTTTCTTTAATATTGTTCCACTTACGGCCCATTTTGTTCCACTCTCTTTCACGAATTGAATCTGTATGATAAATACTCTGCTTCTATTATACCTCAGCGGTTGGGTTGTTTCGAGTGTAAGACATTAGAAAAAACAGGCACGCTTAAAATCACCGGAGCGCAGTAAGCCGAATGTGAGGGTTATTATACAAAACATAAAAAGCCTCCCTTCATACAGGAAGGAAGTCGCAAGCCAAAAGATTCATTTTATTCTCATTACCTATTTCCTACACTGTATATCCTGACTCACGTGGTAAAATTTTGATATCGAACAAAAGAAAGGATATGGTCATGAAAGTTTTCGAAGCAACCACCCTCCTCGCCGCCGCCAAGCAGCGCGCGGGTGAATATAAAAAACTGCGCGGTCAGATGGTCAACCTGAAAAAAGCGTTTCAAGGTATGGCTGATCTTGGTGACAATGATTTCTCAGGCCGGGGCGCAAATAACATCAAAGCTTTTTTTAAGGACCACGCCGGCGTCACAGACAGCTGGCTTGATCTGATCGACATGAAAATCGCATTTCTCACAAGCCTTCCCGGCAAGGTCGAAGACGCCGGACTTTTCAATTCGCATGTGGAGGAATCATTTCTGGAGCATGAGCTCACCCACGCCCTCAGTAAATCAAAGGCGATTATGGAGGAGCAGAAAAAGGACATGCGCTCCATCCTCGGAGAGATCGATGACATCATCTCGCTTGATCTATTTTCAACGGAAAGCACAGATCAGAAGCTTTCTTCAGCTGACAAAAAAAGAAGCGAAACGATACATAAGCTCGGCAAGCTTGATCACGATCTAACGAAAGAATACGCAGAAACCGAAGCAAATGAACATTTTATCCAAGCAGATTTCCAGCAGCTTCAAAACGCAACAGGCAAAGGAAAAAGCGCCACGCCGCTTCACTACAATGCCAAAGCGTACCGAGAAAGCGACATCCATAAGAAAAAAGGCGATATCGCAAGACATTCGGATGCTTATTTGACGATTAAGAAGGAAGAGGCGAAAGAGCGAGAGATTGAAAAACTGAAAGAAAGACTGAAAAACTACGATTATGCGAATGCCGATGAATTCTACTCAATGGCCAAAACAATCGGCTATAAAAACCTGACAAAAGAACAGCAGCGCTACTTCACTCAAATTGAAAACACGCGTGAACTTACAGACGGTTTCAAAGGCGTTGCCGTCGGCCTTTATGATTCCGGAAAAGACGCGGTCACAGGCCTGTGGGATATGGTCACAGATCCGGGCGGAACGGTTGAAGCCATTACAGGAGCGGTGGCTCACCCGATCAAAACGTATGAAGCCATTTCAGCGGCAATCGAAAAATCGTACCAAAAAGACATGGTGAATGGCGACACCTACTCCAGAGCAAGATGGGTGTCATATGCAGTGGGCACCGTTGTGACATCAGTCGTCGGCACAAAAGGCGTCGGCGCCGTCTCAAAAACAGGCACAGCCGCCAAAGTGACGACCAAAGTCAAAACAGCAGCAAGCAAATCCGCCACAGCACAAAAAGCGATAACGGTCTCAAAACAAACCGTTGATCACATCAAACAAAAAGTAAACACAGGCATGGAAGTAGCAAAAAAACGTGTCAAAACCAAGTTGAATCAAATCGGAGATCTCACCCTGGCTGATATTCTCCCGTATCATCCGCGTCACGACTTAGTGCCGGCAGGCGTTCCTTACAACGCAGTCAACGGGGTCACACTTAAAGAAGGACTTCAGAAATTCGCCAAGGTCATCCTGCCGAAACCGTACGGAACCTCCGCAAGCGGCAGACGGACACCGGCACCGCATGTACCGCCGGTAACAGTCAAATACGGCGAGCATTTTGCGAAATGGACCAGAAAGAAAGTATTGAAGCCGAATGTCATCTACAAAACAAAAGAAGGCTACACGTACACCACTGACAACTATGGTAGAATTACAAGTGTCAAAGCAGACTTGCAGCTGGGAGAAGCAAAACGCAACCAATATGCACAGTCAAAAGCAGGTAAACCAGACCGTCTGACAGATGACGACGGAGGCCACCTAATCGCCACCCAATTCAAAGGCTCAGGCCAATTCGACAACATCGTGCCGATGAATTCTCAGATTAATAGGAGCGGCGGGAAATGGTATGAGATGGAGCAGGAATGGGCAAAAGCTCTTAAAGAAGAACCTCCCGAAACAGTTAGTGTGCAAATAGAAAATGTTTATCAAGGCGATTCATTGAGACCAACTTTATTTAAAGTGAAGTATAAAGTTGGTGATGGCAGATATAAAAATATGACAATAAGAAACCAAGCAGGAGGTTGATATTATGGAGACAGAAAAAATGGGCCAATTATATCAAAAAATAGCAGAACTAATTAATGAAATGATTCCAGCAGAATGGAATAAAGTTGCTCTATACGCAGAGATTTTAGATGACTCTAGAGAAGTATACTTTTTCTTTAATACAAAAAATAGTGAAGCGTTCATTTATTCACATGACATTCCGGAACATTATCAAGTAAGTGAACAAATTTATGATGACTTGTTAATCGAACTACAAGATTTATTTGATGAACTAAGAGATGAATGGAAAGCGAATAACTCAGATGTGTGGACTAACCTTACACTCAAGCTAGAGCATACCGGAAAGTTTTCAATTGACTATGATTATGATGATGTTATTGCTTCAGAACTAAACGGTACTCAACGTCAAGTAGTTTGGGAATATAAACATTTAGGTTTGGTTCCTACTGGTAAGAAAAACAGGGAGTTCTTGGAACGCTATCTCAATTCGGAAGAAGAATAATCTATTTTACAATAATCAAAAATGCTCAGCCTTCACTGCTAGGCTATTTTTATAACTAAGATTTCTCGACGATTAAAGGTGAAAAGATTGGAAACTAGGAAAATGCCAGATTTGTATCAGCTTATTAGTCAGAATTTGAATGACATCATACCTTGTGAATGGACAAAAATTTATCTTTATGCAGAAGTATTAGATGATTCCACAATGGTTCTTTTTCACTTCAAAACACCAGAAAATAATCAAATTATTTATTCACAAGACATACCTAGCCACTACAACGTAAGCAAGGACATTTTCAAGACGTTATTAAGAGAGCTAAGAGAACTTTTTGAAGAATTAAGAACTGAACACAGAAATAATAACAATGATGTTTGGACGAACCTTACACTAACATTGGATAGCAGTGGAGAATTCCAATTAGAATATAATTCTGATGATATTTTAGCATCAGAATTAGATGGTTATGAAAGAATCGCAATATGGGAATATAAAAACCTTGGTATTTTGCCTGAAGATGACGATGATAAAGAATTTGTAATTAGCTACCTCGGTCTATAATAAAAAAATAGCTCAGCCCTACTCTGCTGAGCTATTTTTTATAAACTAATCTAAAATAAAGAATTTTCAGAGGTTTTCTATATGAATATATTGATTACTCTATAATGAGGCTAACCTTTCTCAAGACAATTATCTATCATTATGCAAACAACCTATAACACTACCAAAAATTTCCGGTAATTATTGATTCATCTTTAAACTATAATATATTTGTCCAAAGATTGAATAATTGGGCAAACTATAGACTTAAAGGTGGAGTGGAAGCCCCGCTAAAAGGATTGAGGATTAAATAATAGGAGGTTTATATGGAGCGCCAAAATTACGTATCATTATGGATCGGAAGTATAAAGGATAATGAATCATTAAGTAAATATGTTGAATTAGTTTACAATGAAGATGAGGGTGATTTTCTTCCTTCCCAATTTTTAATTGACTTTGATATAGATATCGATGATTTAGATGAAGATTTTATAGAAAAAGTTGCACATGAAAATAGTCGTAACAATTTACCTGCACTAATTGACGGCTGTTCATACGATAGTGTCATCTTACCTCGTTTCGAAGACATAGTAGGTACCACACTCCCTGATCAAATCAATGCTGCTGTTCTTTTATATAATTTTGAATATGACGGCAGGGAGAAAGAAATAAACGCAAAAAACTATTCATTTAAATTTATTGGAGCAGTTTCCTATGTATAAAAGAAAAAATCATAATAAAACATAATTCAGAATTACATTTTCATAATGTAGAGATTTTATTAGATGGTTATTCATACTACTTGGAAGAAGATAAAAAGTAGGATGACTAGAAGAAGGCTCTCTTTTTTTCAGAGGCCTTTTTTGTTTGCGTGTAAAACCTAAAAGACTATAAACATCTATAGATAAACAAAAGGAGGGGCGTTCTCTCACAAACAAAGTAACTATAACTTGAGGTTATTCTTCACTATCATCCACTCCATGCACCGCCGAAGGAGTGCCTTACAACACAGTCAATCAAAAGTTTAAAAGAAGCACTGCAAGCATTCGCCAAAGTGGTACTGCCGAAACCGTACGGAACCTCCGCAAGCGGCAGACGGACACCGGCACCGCATGTACCGCCGGTAACAGTCAAATACGGCGAGCATTTTGCGAAATGGACCAGAAAGAAAGTATTGAAGCCGAATGTCATCTACAAAACAAAAGAAGGCTACACGTACACCACTGACAACTATGGTAGAATTACAAGTGTCAAAGCAGACTTGCAGCTGGGAGAAGCAAAACGCAACCAATATGCGCAGTCAAAAGCAGGTAAACCAGACCGTCTGACAGATGACGACGGAGGCCACCTAATCGCCACCCAATTCAAAGGCTCAGGCCAATTCGACAACATCGTGCCGATGAACTCTCAGATTAATAGGAGTGGCGGGAAATGGTATAAGTTAGAACAAGCATGGTCGCAGGCGCTTAAAGAAGAACCTCCAAAAAAGGTTACGGTCACAATTGAAAATGTGTATGAGAGCGATTCGTTAAGACCCACTTTATTTGATATAACATATAAAATTGGAGAAGAAAGAACAAAGAGCATAACAATTAGAAACCAAATTGGAGGCTGAAAAATGGAAACTACTAAAATGGAACAACTATATCAAAAGATTGCTGAAAAAATAAATGATATGATTCCCTCCGAATGGATGAGGGTTACTCTATACGCCGAAATTTTAGATGACTCCAGAGAAGTTTATTTTTTCTTTAACACACATGAAGACGAAGAATATATTTATTCACACGATATTCCAGAACATTTTCAAGTAAGTAATCGAATTTACAAAAATATGCTACTAGACCTTCAAGATTTATTTGATGAATTAAGGGATGAATTTAAAAAGCAATCCTCAGATATTTGGACTAACCTCACACTAAATTTAGATAGAAACGGTGAATTCTCAATTGATTATGATTATGAAGATGTACTCGCTTCAAAATATACTGATACTGAGCGACAAGTCATTTGGGAATATAAGCACTTGGGAATTACGCCAATAAGCGAGAGTAGCAGAAAGTTCCTTGAACAATATCTAAATGAACAATGAAAAAATGGGTGAACTATCAAAAGATTGCTGAACATCTAAATGAAATGATTCCATCTCAATGGGAAAAGATCGTTTTATATGCTGAAATACTTGATGACTCAGCGGATATATACTTTTATTTTACAACACCAAATAACAGTAATTATTTATTTTCTCATTATATACCTGAACACTTTGATGTAAGCGAAGAGATTTACGATCAACTGCTGATTGAACTTCAAGAGCTATTTGAAGAACTAAAAGAAGAATTTAAACTAGGCAATCAAGATATTTGGACAAATCTCACTTTAAAATTAGAAAACACCGGAAAGTTTTCAATTGATTATAATTATGATGATGTTTTATTGTCTGAACTTGATGACCTTCAAAGACGAGATGTTTGAAAATATCAAAATCTCGGCATACTGCCAGCTGATGAGGAAGATAGAAAACTCATAGAAGAGTATCTAAACATATAATAAGCTTTCAAACGGCTAAAAAAATTAAAAAGGATTCTGATATTGTGGAAACTGAAAAGATGGGAGTACTATATCAAAAAATCGCTGAGCAAATAAATGAAATCATACCGTCTGAGTGGGAGAAGGTTGCTCTTTATGCCGAAGTTTTAGATGACTCTACAGAGGTTTACTTTTTCTTCTCTACCCCTCAAGATCAAGAATATATATATTCACATGATATTCCAGAACACTTTAACGTTGATGAAGATATTTATGACGAACTTCTATATGAATTGCATGATTACTTTGAAGAGTTACGGGATGAATTTAAAACAAACAACGAGGACTTATGGACAAACCTCACTTTACATCTCGAACGAAGCGGTAAATTCTCAATTGACTACGATTACACCGATGTCATCGCCTCAGACTTAAACGGAACACAACGACAAGTGATATGGGAATATCAAAATTTAGGGATATTGCCTGAAGATGAGAACGATAAAGAATTTGTAATAAGCTACTTCGGTCTATAAATCAATAATGGCCCAGCGCTTCTCTGCTGGGCTATTTTTTATAACTAGGATTTCTCGACAATTGAAGGTGAAAAAGTTGGAAACTAAGCAAATGCAAGATTTGTACCAGCTTATTAGTCAGAAATTAAATGACATCATACCTTGTGAATGGGCAAAAGTATATCTTTATGCAGAAGTATTAGATGACTCTACCATGGTCCTCTTTCACTTCACGACACCAGAAAAACATCAACTTATTTATTCACAAGATATATCTGCCCGATACAGTGTAAATAAAGATATCTTCAACACTTTTCAAGAGAAATCCGAGAACTCTTTAGAATTGAGCACAAAAAGAATAATGATAAACAAAACAGGCAGCATCCAGTAAACGGATGCTGCCTGTTACATCGTTATGTATCGTCTGAGGAGGTCATTTATTTTGTTTTTTAAATATGAAAATAGATATGACGGTAAATATGATGGCTGTAATGACAATGACCCACAAGCTCGCAGCCGTACTGATAAAATGGCCGTTTAACTTGTAGACGATCCCGTAATGCTTTTCATATTCCTGTATTTGGTCCGCAGAAGCATGTTTAAATACTTTATCAACTGAGTCTGTCATAAACGCTTTTCTGAACAGAACAGCGGTGTGGCTGATAGGGAAATACATAATAATCTTCTGCACAAACACCGGTACGCCGCCGATCGGCACATATACTCCGCATAAAAAACCGATGGCTGTTCCGACAATCGTACTTAACGTCGAAAATGCATTTTGTGTGTGAATAAACAGCGTTAAAAATAAATTAATGGAGCTTGACAGTGCAACTGAAAGAATAATAATCCCCAATACTTCAAGTATATCTGTACCGCTTAAAAGTTTGCTGCCTGATGAAACGAGAAAAATTTCACAGCCTAAAAAGGCGATGAATGAAAAGATCAAGCCGATGACAAATGAATGAATGACATAGCTCAATTGGATGGTCGCCCTTGATAAAGGAGCTGTTAAAAAGTCATACGTTCTTTTACTTTCTTTATCTTTCACCATAATTCCGAAAGCGCCTAAAGTCGTTGTCACAGCTGTAATGGACAGCAATCCCGCCACCATCCATTCGTTCACCATTGCTTTGGAATCATCTGTCGAACCGACCAAGGCCTTAATGGCGTCCAGCTGTGTCTGCTGTAAGAACACGGCATATAACAGAATGACGATAAATACTGACAGCAAAGAAAGAAGCAAAAGCGTTCGATCACGGAAGTATATTTTTATATTTCTGCTGATTAAACTGGATAAAGACTTCATTTATGCAATGCTCCCCTTTACTGGCAAACTGCTTCCTTGTTCTTCGATAATATGGATAAACACATCATCCATATTCCCTTTAATCACCTCGAAAGATTCAATTTTTCCTTCAAGGCCTTTCAAAATGTCAAACGCTTGGAGAGTGGACTCTACACGAAGGGAATAAATAGAGTTTTTAACCGTAAAATCCAGTTGTTTATTTTCAAACCATGCAGTCGGATCAACGCCTTGCTTAAACATCATATGCAGACTGTCAAACGCATATTGATCTTTCAGCTGACTCGGTGTACCCTCTGCGATCAGACGTCCTTCTTTGATGACCACAACGTTATCAGCCACAGCGGCCTCCTCCATGTAATGGGTCGTTAAAAAGATCGTCATGTTTGTTTCTTCCTGCAGCCTTTTAATCGCATTCCAAACAAAAACTCTCGTTTGCGGATCAAGACCTGTAGTAGGCTCATCTAAAAATAATATTGTCGGTTTATGGATGATGGCACGGGCAATATCTGCTCTTCTTCTTTGTCCGCCTGACAAATCGCTGTATTTTTTCTCCTTAATATCATCCAATTTTAAATAGTCTGTTACAAACTGATAGTTCTCTTGCACTTGTGCCTTGCTTAAATGATAATATTGTCCGCGGTTCATGATATTTTCATAAACGGTCAATCGTTCATCCAAAATGCTCTCTTGAAAGACAACCCCAATCTTTTTGCGGATATGATTATTCTCTTTCCCCTCACCAAGCGTATAACCGTCTATTACCACTTTTCCGGATGTCTTTTTAATCAGCGTACAGAGAATATCGATAGTGGTCGATTTCCCTGCACCGTTCGTTCCCAGAAATGCAAACAGCTCGCCGCGTTTGACAGAAAAGGATACCCCTTTCACTGCTTCAAATGATCCATATTTTTTACGAAGATCCGTTACTGTAATAATGTCTTGTTCTTCTCCCATTCTGTTCACCTCGAAAAGTAAGATTCTATACCGTTGTTCACTAACTTTATATCGTCATTTCCGCCAGGATTTTCTCATTTTTATCCAACTTTATTATCTTTTTATAAATAATTATAACGATATAATTTATTATTTTCGCGTTTTGTTATTGGGTTTAGGCTCGGTGGATTTTCTATACATAGGGATCACTTATTGATTTTGCATGAAACTTATACATGCTGTAATCAATAAACCCTTTATCATAAAAAGGGTTTTTATTGGTTAAGAATCTCTAATACTATTTAAAATTCTTGTTTGTAACCGAAATACATATTATCTTAGAATATTCAGAAAGGAGAACGTAATGGAAACATGCCCTTATTGTGCAACTTCAATTCAAAAGGATAATCAGTATTACTGTAGTTTTTGCTTAATGTACATACATAATGTTCAGAGAGATGGCAAACGTGAAATCATAGAATATCGTGAGCATACTTCTGAATTAGATTTGGATAAGTCGACACCAGAACTAATGACTCTGCCAACAATTGAATTATTTCATTTACTGCGGCTCTCAAGAAAAATACGCAAACAGAAGTATGATCAGCTATATAAAT
This sequence comes from Bacillus sp. EB106-06-01-XG163, assembly GCF_058791615.1. Lineage (NCBI taxonomy): Bacteria > Bacillati > Bacillota > Bacilli > Caryophanales > Bacillaceae > Bacillus > Bacillus sp. EB106-06-01-XG163. The sequence continues at coordinate 86,526 of NZ_JBYTDS010000016.1, read as the reverse complement.
CTCGACTTGAATCAGAAAAGGGAAATGAATCAGAAAGTGTTCAAATCGCAACGGATAGTTACCAATATTACACAAAGAAAATGTATATCATAGAGAATATACTAAATAAACGTCTGGGTTACATTCCGGATAGGATAGATAATGTATTTCTTAAGAGTTATTTAGAAAAAGTAATGATTAGTAAGGAGAAAAAACAAGATATGAAAGTGTATTAAAAAAGCTGCCCCTCTAGAGTGAATATTAATAAAGGGTTCCTAAAAAGGTACCCTTTATTACATAAAGAGATGTATAGAAAGCTATATTATAGGCGTTAGCCAAACATCTTCTGGTACTCCTCTCATGTCACGAGTTCGTCCTGAATGCAAAAAAAATGCGGATTAAAAAAAGGCAACCATCCCTAAGGGTTAGTTGCCTTCTCTTAATTCCAGCACAGCCACACACTCCACATGATTCGTATGCGGGAACATATCCACCGGCTGCACTTCTAGCGTCTGATACCCGCCATCCTCAAGCACCCGCAAATCTCTTGCAAGCGTGCCTGGATTGCAGGACACATACACCACCCGCTTCGGTTTCATGTCGATGATCGTCCGCAGGAGGGCTTCGTCGCAGCCTTTTCTTGGCGGGTCGACGACTAGCGTATCTGCCGTGATGCCTTCTTCATACCATTTCGGAATGACGGTTTCCGCTTCTCCGACTGCGAATTCTGCGTTCGTGATGCCATTCAGCTCAGCGTTGCGTTTTGCATCCTCGATGGCTTCCGGCACGATTTCGACGCCATACACCTTTTTCGCCTGCTTCGCCAAGAAGAGAGAAATGGTTCCGATGCCGCAGTAGGCGTCGATGACGGTTTCTTCTCCTTGAAGCTCCGCGTACTCAAGCGCTTTGTCGTAGAGCACTTTTGTCTGTTCCGGGTTGACCTGATAGAACGATCTGGCGGAGATGGCGAATTTGACGTCTCCGATGAGGTCGTAGATGTATTCTTCGCCCCAGATGACGTTTGTTTCGTTCCCAAAGATGACGTTTGTTTTATTTGGGTTGATGTTTTGCACGATGGATTTGACGTGCGGGAATTGCGCCGTGATGTCTTCGATGATTTTCGCTTTGTGCGGAAAATCGCTTGTTCTTGTGATGAAGACGATCATCATTTCGCCCGTGACGACGCCGTATCTCACCATGATGTGACGGAGCCAGCCTTTGTGGCGTTCTTCGTTGTAGGCTTTGACGCCGTATGAGGCGCAAATATCTTTGACGGCTTGAACGGCTTCGTCGTTTTTGGATTGCTGGATCATGCAGGCGCTCATGTCAATGATGTCATGGCTTCTTTGCTGATAGAATCCGGCGACGAGTCCGCCTTCTCTTTCTCCTACCGGCACCTGCGCTTTGTTTCTGTAGTTCCAAGGGTCTTCCATGCCGAGTGTCGGGTGCACGGTGACGTTGGACAGGGCCAGCTTGCCGATCCGTTCTAAGACGTCTTTGACTTGTTTCTGTTTAAACAAGAGCTGGCCTTCATAGGTCATGTGCTGAAGCTGGCAGCCGCCGCATTGTTTGTAGATTGGGCACGGGGCATCCGTTCTGTGCGGGCTTTCTTCCTTCAGTTCAATCAAGCGGCCGAAAGCGAAGCCTTTTTTGACGCGTGTCACTTTGATTTGCGCTTTTTCCTCAGGCAGGGCGTTCGGCACGAAGATCGGGAATCCCTGAACCTTTGCGACGCCCGCTCCTTCGTGCGTCAAATCCTCAAATGTCACATCATAGTATTCATTTTTTTCTACCGGGGGTTTCATTTTCATCTATAATCACCTCTAGTTTTACCAATAGCCTTGTTTCAGCGTGCTGGCAAACCTTCAAATTCAATGTCAGCCTTCAAAGGTTTCCGATCACGCTGAAAAGATGACAAAATCCTAAAACGAATACTGTTTTAGGATTTTGTCCGCGTATTAATCATCCAGCTGTTCCGCTTTCTCCTTCGGCATGATGACGTGAATATGCCGGTACAGGTTCACGAATTCGCCCGGCAGCATGCCGCCGTACTCGCCGTCCAGGTTCAGCTGCATCTTTTCTGATACATTGACTTTCACACGGTTCGCTTTTGTGTAAATAATGTGCTGATCGTTAATATGATCGCCTCTGAGCGCCATGCTCGCGACTCTGATAAACTCCGCGAGATTGGCTTTTTTCAAAATAATCAAATCAAACATGCCGTCATTCAGGCTGGAATCAGGGGCCAGTTTCTCGAATCCGCCGACCGAGTTGGTCAGCGTCACTAAAAACAGCATAATTTCGCCTTTAAACAGCTTGCCGTCATATTCAATCTCGACTTCTGTCGGTCGAAGTGAAGGCAGCATTTCCATTCCCTTTAAATAATAAGCAAGCTGGCCGAGCATCGTTTTCAGTTTGCTTGGCACATCATACGTCAGCTCCGTCAGACGGCCTCCGCCGGCGATGTTGATAAAATACTGACCGTTCACCTGTCCGATGTCGATCGGGCGGGCTACGCCGTTAATGACGGTATCAGCGGCATTCAGTACATTCTCTCTCGGAATGCCCAGCGCTCTGGCGAAGTCATTTGTCGTGCCGACCGGAATGATGCCGAGTGTCGGGCGTTTGTCTAACGGTGCAAGGCCGTTGACGACTTCATTAATCGTTCCGTCTCCGCCGGCTGCGATAATCAGGTCAAACTCCCGCAAAGCGGCTTCTTTTGCGGCGTTGGTGGCATCCCCCGCGCATGTGGTGGCATGGGTGGAGGTTTCATAACCGGCTTGTTCAAATTTTTGCAGGACCTGGGCAAGATTTTTCTTAAAAAGCTCCCGTCCTGAAGTCGGATTGTATATTATGCGTGCACGTTTCATTATCTCATCATCCTACTTAAGAGTATCCGATCCATTATTAACACTAACAACCTTTAATTATACTATGACTTGAGAAAATCGCAACAATATGTACAGGAATTGCCAGAAGAAAAAAGGCCCCGGCTCCGTTTAAGGAGCCAAGGCCCGCTGTCTTACTCTTCTTCCGTTCCAGGTTTTTTCTTACGGAATTTCGCTAATACTTCATATACGATCGGCACAATCAGAAGGGTAAGCAGAGTCGAACTGATTAAACCGCCGATAACAGTGACACCGAGTCCTTTAGAAATGACCTGGCTTCCGCCTTCGAAGCCCAATGCCAATGGAAGCAGGGCGCCGATTGTCGCGATCGCCGTCATCAGAATCGGACGCAATCTCGTAGAGCCGGCTTCCAGGAGCGCTTCTCTCGTCGATAAGCCTTCCGCTTCTTTATGGATGACGCGGTCAATTAAGACAATCGCATTTGTGACGACGATTCCGATCAGCATCAGCATACCGATCATGGCATTCAGACTGATCGTCTCTCCGGATACATACAGTCCGGCTAATGCGCCGATGACTGTAAACGGAAGCGAGAACAGAATCGCAAACGGCGCTAATGCTCCACCGAACGTGATCACAAGAACGAGGTATACGATGGCGATTGCGGCAAGCATTGCTAAGCCGAGTTTCGTAAAGGAATCAGCAATATCCGCTGATACACCGCCGGTATCAATCGATACATTGTCCGGGTGATCCAGTTTGTCAACTTTCTTTTGAACGGCTGATGACACCTTCGTGACGTTGTCAGAAGTGACGGTTGCCGTTACGTCAGCGTACACTTTGCCGTCGCGTTTGGAAATGGTATCGGATGTCGTGCCGTTTTTCACTTTCGCCACATCGCCGATTTTTACTTCTTGGCCTGCAGGCGATGTGATGGTTTTATCCTCTAATTCTTTTACACTCTTATACTGGTCTTTTTCTGTTTTGATGTTCACATCAAGCTCTTTGCCGTCCTTTTTCACCGTTGTCAAAGGAGACTGTGACGTTTGGGACATCAGGGCTTGGGAGATTTGCGAAGCCGTCAGGCCCTGCTTGCTGAGTTTCTCCTGGTCAGCGACAAACGTGTACTCATCATATGTGCTGGAAAGGCCTGAGTTGACGTCTTTCAGATCTTTCTGCTTTTTCATGATGCCTTCGATGTCTTTGACCGTGCCTTTAATATCAGACTCTGAATCTCCGTACACATAGTACGTTAATTCGTTGTTGTTGCCTGACGAACTGAAATTTTGTGATTTCCATTCGCCGCGGCTGGATGTTTTTTTGATTTCTTTTAAGACATTGTCTTTTTCTTTGTCAAAATCAGGCGTGTCATCCTCGTATTTCACGTAGAACAATGCGCCGTTTGAGCTTCCGCCGAGCGGACTTTGCGAGCCTAATGAATACTGAACGGTATCGACATGTTTGCGTTTAAGCAGCATGTCTTCCGCTTTTTGCGCAGCTTTTTCAGCTTCGCTTTTCGTTTCGCCCGGTTCAGGCGTGTATGTGAGCTGCATCGTTTTGTCCGCTTGCGCAGGCAGGTAGCTCGCGCCGATCAGAGGTACGAGGAACAAACTGCCGACAAGCATCAGAACCGCGATGATAGATGTAATCCATTTATGTCTTAATGACCAATTCAGCACTTTTTTATAGAAATTGGCCAATCTGCCCGGCTTATGCTCTTTCGCTTTAACAGGCGCGCCTGTGAGCGATTTTTTGAATAAGCTGTGCGCAAGCATCGGCACCAGTGTGATCGAAATCAACAGCGATGCGGCAAGCGCGAAGACGATTGTTAATGCAAACGGCATAAACAGCTCGCCGATCTGTCCGCCGACCATGGCAAGCGGCAGGAATACGGCAATGGTTACGATCGTTGATGACATGATCGGTTTAAACATTTCTTTCGTCGCTTCACGCACCAATTGCTTCCCGCGTAAAGGTTCATCTTTCAGCCTCATGCGGCGGTAAATGTTTTCGATCACGACAATCGAATCATCGACTACCCGTCCGATGGCGACCGTCATCGCACCGAGCGTCATTATGTTCAATGTGACATCAAGCTGATTCAGCACAAGAAGCGCAATCAGCAGTGACAGCGGGATGGAAACGATAGAAATCATCGTTGATTTAATATCTCTTAAGAATAAGAGAATGATCACGACCGCAAAAATCGCGCCGAAAATCGCTTTGCTTAACATCGTATCCACCGACTCTGTAATCGGCTCTGCCATATCAAGAGTCGAGCTGTACTTGAACCCTTTATGGTCTTTTTTGTATTGATTCAGTTCATCTTTAATCGCATCGGCCACTTCTACCGTGTTGGCGTCATTGGCTTTTACGATATTAATTCCGATGCTGTCCTTTCCGTTCGTGCGGGAAATGGATTCAGCTTTTTTCACATCTTTAATGTCGGCAATGTCAGAAAGCTTGACTGTCGGCACCCCTGCTGCCGCGCTTTGCTGTGCCTGCTGCATAGCCTGAGCGTCCGCCGCAGATGCCGCACCGGCTCCGCCCGTTTGACCTTGAGCGGCAGAAGAAGATGTGACCGGAATCCTCATATCTTTCAGATCTTTAATTGACGTAATATCTCCGTTAACGACAACTGATTTTTCTTTGTTGCCGAATGTGTACAATCCAAGCGGCGTATTGACGTCAGAGCCTTGGATCACTTTCTTGACGGTATCTTCATCAAGTCCGTACTCTTTCATTTTTTTGTCTTTGAAAGAGAATTCCACCTGCTCTTCCTGCTGTCCGGAAACTTGCACGGACGCAACGCCCTGAATGCCTTCAAGCTTAGGAACGAGAGTGTTTTCCACATTTTTGGTCAGGTCTTCAAGCGAGCTTTTGCCGCTTGTCACACTGAGCGTCAAAATCGGGAAAGAGTTGAGGCTGTAACGGGAAATGTCAGGTTTTTTCGCGTCGTCAGGAAGGCTGACACTGTCCAGCGCTTCAGCGACTTCGGTTTTCGCCTTGTCCATATCCTTGTTGTAATCATATTCAATCATAACCGATGAGACGTTTTCAGAGGATGTGGACGTTACGACGCTCACTCCTTCTAAATTCTGGACCGCCTGCTCGATCGGTTTTGTCACGTCATCCGCAACTTGACTCGGAGCAGCTCCGGGATAAGTCGTATTTACTGAAAGGTAAGGCATGTTGACGTCCGGTATGGATTCCTGCTTCATATTCATACCGGCATACAGCCCTGCTACAGTAACGATAATCGTCATCAGCCAAACTGCGAATTTGTTCTTCAGTACAAAGTTAATAATGTGGTTCATCATGTCCTCCGTTAATTTTTATTGACTGACTGGTCATTCTATATAATACTAAACGGTATAACTCAACATCGTCAACTAATAAGGCAGTAAATTTTTCTAAATTTTTCAGGATTAAGGGGAAGCACGTCATGAACGAAAAAAAAGAGAAAATCATAAAAACAGGCATCCATTTATTTGCCAAAAAAGGGTTTTCTTCAACAACCATTCAGGAAATCGCCGGCGAATGCGGAATTTCAAAAGGGGCCTTCTATCTCCATTTCAAATCAAAAGAAGACCTTTTGCTGTCAGCATGTGAGTATTACATCGGCATGTCTATGGAAGAAATAAAGAAAATCAAAACAGAACATCAGCATAAACCGCCTAAGGACGTATTCCGAAAACAAATCGCATATCAATTCCAGGAATTTATGGAACACAAGGACTTTATCATCCTCTTGCTGAGCGAAAAGGTCATTCCTGAAAATCAAAAGGTCAAACAGTATTTTCATGAGGCCAATATTCAATTTAACATGCTGTATCGGGATGCGTTGCTCTCCGTTTACGGAGATGCCGTCACACCGTTTTTAGCGGATGCGTCCATTATAGCGCAAGGAATTGTGAGCTCCTATATTCATTTCTTGATTTTTAATGAACATACGGCATTCCGGACGGAAAACGTGGCGGCCTTTCTGATTGCCAGAATCGATGACCTGATTACGGGACTGATAAAAGACAACCCCGATCCGCTGCTGCCTGAGGATATCTTCACACAGCCCGCGGCGGACAGAGAAAGACTGCTTGCGGATATTCAAAAGATAAAAGCACAGCAAGGGCTCCCTGAGGACGTCCTCGTATCGCTTGAAGTCATTGAAGAGGAATGCGCAAAGGAAGAGCCGCGAAAACCTATTATTAAAGGAATGCTGTCCAACTTGGCAGGCAGCGGAAATGAACAGATTGAAACGCTGCGGGCTTCCATTGAAACCTATTTCAGCTTATAAAAAAAAGAGACCGGCGCTTACCGGTCTCCGAGTCAGCAGCGCCCTTAGAGGCGGCTGCTTTTTTTTATCGTTTTTTGATTTCTTCAAGTAAGATCTTGTTGACCATCGGCGGGTTGGCCTGTCCTTTTGAGGCTTTCATAATCTGCCCGACAAGGAAGCCGATCGCGCGGTCTTTTCCGTTTTTGAAGTCTTCAATTGACTGCGGGTTGCTGTCAAGCGCATCTGTTACCAGCTTCAGAAGCACGCTTTCGTCAGAAATCTGGACGAGGCCTTTTTCTTTGACGATTTTTTCTGCGTCGCCGCCTTTTTCAATTAATTCTTTAAAGACTTTCTTCGCGATTTTGGACGAGATGGTTCCTTTTTCAATCAGCTTAATCATGCCGGCAAGGCCTTCAGGAGTCAGCGCGACATCCTCAAGCTCTTTTTGTTCGGCGTTCAGGTAAGCTGAGACTTCACCCATCAGCCAGTTTGATGCCTGCTTGGCTTCTGCGCCTTTATTGACCGTTTCTTCGAAGAAATCAGCCATTTCTTTCGTCAGAGTCAGAACCATTGCGTCATAAGCAGGCAGGCCGAGCTCTTCGATATAACGCTTGCGGCGCTCGTCCGGAAGCTCAGGAATGGTTGCTCTTACGCGTTCTTTCCATTCGTCATCAATGTAGAGCTCGACAAGGTCAGGCTCAGGGAAATAACGATAGTCGTCAGAACCTTCTTTGACACGCATCAAAATGGTTTTTTTCGTCGCTTCATCGTAGCGGCGCGTCTCCTGCTGAATGACTCCGCCTGACAGAAGCACCTGCTCTTGGCGTTTTTCTTCATGCTCAAGTCCTTTTTGCACGAACGCAAAGGAGTTCAGGTTTTTCAGCTCCGTTTTTGTGCCGAATTTCTCCTGGCCGATCGGACGGAGGGAAATGTTGGCGTCACAGCGCAGTGAACCTTCTTCCATTTTACAGTCGGAAACACCTGTGTATTGGATAATTGATTTCAGCTTTTCGAGATATGCGTAAGCTTCCTCCGGTGTGCGGATATCCGGCTCAGATACAATCTCGACAAGCGGCGTGCCCTGGCGGTTGAAGTCAACGAGGGAATAGCCGTCGCCCGTATGCGTCAGTTTTCCCGCATCTTCTTCAAGGTGAAGACGGGTGATGCCGATTTTTTTCGTTTTTCCGCCGACTTCGATTTCGATCCAGCCGTTTTCGCCGATCGGCTTGTCAAACTGAGAAATTTGATATGCCTTCGGGTTGTCCGGGTAGAAATAGTTTTTCCGGTCAAACTTCGTATCCGTTGCGATTTCGCAGTTTAAAGCCATTGCGGCTTTCATCGCGAATTCGACCGCTTCTTTGTTCAAAACGGGCAGAACGCCGGGATAGCCGAGGTCGATGACGCTCGTTTGGGTATTCGCTTCCGCGCCGAATGGCGTCGGTGAGCTTGAGAAAATTTTAGATTTTGTTTTTAATTCCACATGGACTTCAAGTCCGATTACCGTTTCAAAGTTCACTTCATTTCACCCCTTACAGTTCAGGTTTCGCTTTATGATGATCTGTTGCCTGCTCAAAAGCATGAGCGACGCGGTATACAGTGCCTTCATCGAAGTGTTTTCCGATGATTTGCAGTCCGAGCGGCAGTCCGTCCGCAAATCCGCACGGCACGCTGATTCCCGGCACACCCGCGAGGTTGACAGGGATCGTTAAAATATCGTTGGCGTACATTGTGAGCGGATCGCTGGTTTTTTCGCCGATTTTGAATGCCGGTGTCGGCGTTGTCGGTCCGACGATGACATCGTATTTCTCAAATACGTCTTCAAAATCTTTTTTAATAAGCGTGCGCACTTTTTGCGCTTTTTTGTAATACGCGTCATAGTAGCCGGAGCTGAGCGCGAAGGTGCCGAGCATGATGCGGCGCTTCACTTCGTTGCCGAAGCCTTCAGAGCGTGTCTGTTTATAAAGGTCGATCAGGTTGTCCGCATTGTCTGAGCGGTAGCCGTAGCGGATGCCGTCAAAGCGCGCAAGGTTTGCAGACGCTTCGGAAGAAGACAGCAGATAATACGTCGCAAGCGCGTATTTGCTGTGCGGCAGAGATACTTCTTCCCATGTCGCTCCGAGGTCTTCAAGCACTTTTAAAGCGGCTAAAACCGATTCTTTCGCTTCTTTGCCGACGCCTTCTCCGAGATATTCTTTCGGTACGGCGATTTTCAAGCCTTTAATATCGCCAGTTAATGAAGAAAGAAAGTCCGGCACTTCGACATTGGCGCTCGTAGAGTCCATTTTGTCCGGGCCTGAAATCGCCTGAAGAAGGAATGCGTTATCTTCTACGGTTCTTGTGATCGGCCCGATCTGGTCCAGTGAAGACGCAAAAGCGACCAAACCGTAACGCGACACACGTCCGTATGTAGGCTTTAATCCGACGACGCCGCAGAAAGAAGCCGGCTGGCGGATGGAGCCGCCCGTATCAGATCCGAGTGAAAACGGGACTTCGCCCGCGGCAACCGCAGCTGCGGAACCGCCGCTTGATCCGCCGGGAACCGTATCGAGATTCCAAGGGTTTTTCGTCGCTTTGTACGCGGAGTTTTCAGTAGAAGAACCCATCGCGAACTCGTCCATATTCAGCTTTCCGATCGTTACGGCTTCAGCGGCTTGAAGGCGCTCCACAACCGTCGCATCGTAAATCGGATCGAAGTTTTCGAGGATTTTGCTTGAGCATGTTGTGCGAAGCCCTTTGGTCACGATGTTGTCCTTGACGCCGATCGGCATTCCGAAGAGAAGACCGTGTTCAGACCGTCCGTCAACCGCTTCGTCAAGTTCTTTCGCGTAAGCGCGGGCTCTTTCTTCATCAAGCTGTAAAAACGCCTGCACCTTATCATCCACGGATGCGATCCGTTTGTAAGATTCATCAACAAGATCGGAAATCTTGATTTCTTTTTTATGTATCATTTGTTTCAGTTCTGTGATTTTGTGATCAAATAATGACATACTGTCTCCCTCCTTTAATCCAGAATAGATGGCACACGGACATAGCCGTCTTTATGATCGGGAGCATTTTTCATGACATCCTCGACCGGAAGGCCTTTACCCGCTTCATCTTCTCTCATTACGTTTTTCATTTTCAGCACGTGTGTTGTCGGTTCCACGTTATCCGTGTCCACTTCATTAAGCTCCTCGGCAAACGAGATGATGCTGTCAAGCTGTTCTGTAAACATTTCAGCTTCTTCATCCGTAATGGCGAGTCTCGCCAAATGAGCGACATGCTTTACTTCTTCTATAGAAATTCGTGACATAAGATCCACCTCCGCATAATTCTCCGTTTCGTCATATAATACTGATCATATCAAAAACGAGCCCTCTAAAGCAACAAAACGCCGCCTTCTGAGGCATGATGAAACCCTCTCTATTTTATCCTAAATCGGGGAGAAAGAGAAATGAATTATATGTCAGAAAATTTTTACTTTTATAATTTATTGGTAGCGTTTTCATCTCTAAGCTGTTCTATGTTGGCGGGGATTTTTTCCTTGAGCGGGCCAGGTTTCGAGAGTTGATTGATCGGGGATACTTTGTTAGGTTTAGTAACCATAGCCAGCACTAAATCATGCGATCCGCATGGAATGATGACTAAAGGCTGGATCGCCGGCGCATATTCCGGCACTACTAATCTACAGAGGTGATGCAACATTTACATGAAAGAAGAGAGGGTCCAAAAACGTGAGTATTGAATTAATTATATCTCTTGGCATTTACTTTGCTGCCATGCTGTTAATCGGCTGGTACGCATTCAGGAAGACAACGAATATTAATGATTACATGCTGGGCGGAAGAGGACTTGGCCCGTTCGTAACGGCGCTGTCCGCAGGTGCGGCCGATATGAGCGCATGGATGCTGATGGGAGTTCCCGGCGCAATGTTCGCAACGGGGTTATCGACCTTATGGCTGGCGCTCGGTTTGACGATCGGCGCGTATTCAAATTATCTGCTGCTTGCTCCGAGGCTGCGCGCTTACACGGAAGTTGCGGATGATGCGATTACGATTCCCGATTTTTTCGATAAACGGTTCCGCCACTCGTCATCATTGCTGAAAATTGTTTCCGCCGTGATTATTATGATCTTTTTCACACTGTACACATCGTCCGGGATGGTATCCGGAGGCAGGTTATTTGAATCGGCATTCGGCGCCGACTACAAATTCGGTTTGTTTTTAACGGCCGGTGTTGTTGTGCTTTACACGCTGTTTGGCGGTTTCCTCGCTGTCAGTCTGACTGACTTTGTACAGGGAGCGATCATGTTTGCGGCATTAGTGCTTGTGCCGATCGTTGCTTTTACCCAGCTCGGGAGCGTTTCAACGACGATTGATTCGATCAACGCCGTTAACCCGAAACTATTGGATATCTTTAAAGGCGCGAGCGTCATTAGCATTATTTCTTATTTGGCATGGGGACTCGGCTATTACGGCCAGCCTCATATCATCGTACGATTTATGGCGATTAAAGAAGTGAAAGATTTAAAACCCGCCCGCAGAATCGGGATGAGCTGGATGGTTATTTCAGTTGTCGGTTCATTGCTTACCGGGATTATCGGGGTTGCGTATTCTCATCACTTCGGAGTCTCCGTAAAAGATCCGGAAACGATTTTCATTATTTTTTCTAAAATCTTGTTCCATCCGCTGATTACGGGCTTCTTGCTGTCCGCGATTTTAGCGGCGATCATGAGTTCCATTTCCTCACAGCTTCTCGTAACGGCAAGCGCCATTACGGAAGATTTATACCGCGCCTTTTTCAGACGGGAAGCGAGCGATAAAGAATTGGTCATGACCGGACGCCTGTCGGTATTGATCGTGGCCGTTATCGCCATTTTGCTTTCCATGAATCCGAACAGCACCATTCTTGATCTGGTCGGATATGCGTGGGCAGGCTTCGGTTCGGCTATCGGCCCGGCGCTCTTGCTCAGTCTGTACTGGAAACGGATGAATGAATGGGGAGCGCTTGCGGCGATGATTACCGGGGCTGCGGCCGTTTTAATCTGGATCACGACAGGGCTTGCCGCTTCAACCGGCGTATACGAAATCATTCCGGGGTTCTTCCTCAGTCTGATTGCCGGTATTGCCGTCAGCCTGCTGACCAAAAAACCGGCCGATGCTTCTTATCAGCTGTTCAGCCGGATGGAAGCTCTTTTGAAAAACAAGAAATAGACAAAAAGCCGTCAGATTTTATCCCTGACGGCTTTTTTCTTCCGCACTTGTCCTGCTATAAATACTGTGAGAAAATCATATCAATTTATTATAAGAAAATTGCGGAGGTGCTGTGCAAATTGAGCTGGCCTATCGAACCAGACATTTTATTAAAGCTGGGCATTGCCACGCTGATCGGCATGATCATCGGTCTTGAACGCGAGCTGAAAAACAAACCGCTCGGACTGAAAACCTGTATCGTCATCGCCGTCAGCTCCTGTATGCTGACGATCGTCAGCATTAATGCGGCATATCATTTCCCAAAATATTACCGAATCATGATGGATCCGCTCCGCCTTCCCGCCCAAATCATTTCCGGCGTCGGTTTTATCGGCGCGGGCGTGATCCTGCGTAAAAGCAATGACGTCATATCCGGCCTGACGACATCGGCCATCATCTGGGGCGCAGCCGGGCTCGGTCTGGCTACAGGCGCCGGCTTTTATAAAGAGGCGTTCGCAAGCCTCTTGTTTATCCTGATCAGCGTCGAATTTCTTCCGTGGCTGATCAGAAAAATCGGTCCCAACCGCTTGAAGGAAAAAGATATCCGCGTGAGAATGTCTCTTTCCGATAAAGACAAAATGACCGAGATTTTAAAGGAAATGAAAAGCAAACAGCTCCGCATTCACTCCGTCCGGATTGATGATCTGGGCGAAATAGAATTTCCGATTATGGAAGTGAAAGTCAGTGTTCATAAAAACCGCTACACCACTGACGTCTATTATGATATTAAAGAAATTCAAGGTGTCGTCGGAGTGAAGTGTGATACGCTATAAAAAAACGCCGGGCTGGATTCAGCCGGCGTTTTTCTATTTATACGAATGCAGAAAAGTTATACTCCGTAATCGGGGTTTCATTTTCGATATCGCGCCTGAAGGTTTTCAGCATCTCAAGTTCCTCGTCCCCGAGTGAATTGAGGTCAAACGCCTGATGCAATAATCCGTAGATCAGCATATGGCGCAGCCGGAGGAAATCCGGGATGTGTTCAAGCCAGGCGGGATCAAGGTCATTTTCTTCCCTGTAGCCTTTCATAAAGTGAGTCATGAATTCACCCGTAAACGCGGCCTTGTCTTCATACGGGATGACCGGATACCACAACATGTTGTACAGCAGAATACTGATATCATTCACAAACCAATTGTAGCCGATATCATCAAAATCAAATGCAGTGATTTTTCCGTTGTCCCAATTGAAATTGCCGTGGTGCAGATCGGCGTGCACAAGGCCGTAGTTTTCAGGGTTCTTCGGCAAACGGCGCAGTTTTTCCATTAGAGCATCCGCCCGCTCAAATACGAGATGCTGATCTGCGGGCACGTATTTTCTCAGCTTCAGCTGCTCCTCTTCATCCCATTCCTGCCTTTTATATGTCGGATCGCTCAGACGGTAGCTTTTCGTCAGCCGGTGCATGTTCCCCGTGTACTTTCCAAGCTCGTAAAACAGAGTTCCGTTCCAGTCTGATTCCTCCACTTTGCGTCCGGGCGCTTTTTCATAGACTCTTACTAAAAACGCTCCGCCTTTTCCATCCGGCACTTCTTCGACATCTTTGCCATTTAATGAAGGAATCGGCTTTGCTGCTGAAAGCCCTCCCTTTGCCAGATGATGAAGCCATTCCATTTCTCCGAGAATATATTCCGGTGTTCTTCTGATCGTATGCGTAATTTTTAAAATATAAGGTTCGTTATCTTTTACAATTTCATATACGTAGTTCTCTGCGTCCGCGATAAATTGAAACTTGGTAAAGCCGTATATTTCACCTGCTTCAGCGAGCACCTTATCTTCCTCAAAAATCGCTTTAATATCTTTATGCATGCTGATTCACCCTTTTCATAACGTTTGTAGGCGGTGTGTGTACTCAGCAAATGTCATTCATCAACATTCCTGCCCTTCTTTTTTCACAGCAGATTAGTAACATCCGCTTAGAAATGAAATGTGTTTTCCTGTTAATTCCTGATTATACAAATATCTTAACATACCTCATTCCTCGCTCCAACGATATCACAATAAAAAAACCCTTGCTCATACAGAAATGAACAAGGGCATCTTGGTTAATCGTAAATATGGACGGTCGGTTCTTTGTCACCCGCATTGCGGACGATCAACGCTTCCTGCCCGTCAGACGAGGTAATGTTAATTTCGACATCAACTGAGCCTTTTGAATAATAATCCATCAGCTCACCTGTTAAGTATTGGGTGAAGGCGATGACTTCGCTTTTCCCGTAAAATTGCATCGGGATTTCAATCTTCATTTTTCTCATTTCATCGTTTTCGTACATTGCCGTTCCGACGACTCCGGTGTAATTCGGGAAGTAGCTGTCGATGGCGTTTTTGAAGCGTTTAAATACTTCGGAATCATCAGGGTATTTCTTTGCCGTGTCTGTATCCGCCGGATAGAAGACGTACTTTTCTTTGACATCATCCCAGTTTGAAATGGTGGATGAGCCGGCTTTGACTTCTGTTTTTGCAATGTAATTCCCCGGTACGATTGATGTTTTCGGCGCTTGTTTATAAAGGGCGACGGTAATCGGCACATTTTTCAGGTTATCCATTTTCCGAAGGCGGTTAACGACTTCCTGGGCGATTTCTTCACCGTGGCTGCGGATCGTTTTGTCACTGAGCTCCACTTCCTGCTGCGGATCACCTGTGTTTTCACGGTAATAGTATACAGAGTTGAGAGCGAGACCGATCATGATACCGCCAAGCTGGATGGAATTTTTATCTTTTCTTACTAAGTAATCCTGCTCAAGCATGGACGCTAAGTAAATCGGGCTGTTTTCATTTTTCTCTTTTGCCGATCCCGAGCTTGGCAGCACGGGGTTTAAGCCGAGATTCTGAAAATTGGAATCTGCCTTTTTCGCCTTTTTCAGATCACTGCCTTCTTTTTTGCGGTCAAGCCAGCTGAGTACCGTGTCCTCATCTAAATACTGGCCTTCCTGATACAAATAGTCATCCGTCGGGAACGTGTCTTGAGCGAGCCGCATCAGACCCGTCTCGAATTCATCGATGTCCAGCCTCGTGTTCAGCCGGTCCGCGGTCAGGCCGCGCGCTTTTCCGGCCTTAAACGGAAGCACCATTTTATAGTAGGAATCAGAGATATTATATTTCGGTATGATCGCTTTTTCAGAAGACTTTGCCGTTTTCTGCGTGATCTCTTCCTCTTTGTTCCCCCCGAAACTCGGCGAACAGGCCGACAGCATGAGTACTGCCGCCGTTGCCGTCGCCGCCAATGCCAACATCTTTTTCAATAGAAAACACTCCTCTTATTTCTTTAGCTCTCCCAATAGCTGTGCTTCATTCCATACTTCAATGTTTAATTCCTGCGCTTTTGTCAGCTTGCTTCCGGCTGCTTCTCCGGCAATCAGCAAGTCTGTTTTTTTGCTGACAGATCCCGTCAGCTTTCCGCCGAGCGCTTCAATCTGCGCCTTGGCTTCATTTCTGGACAGCTCTTCAAGCTTTCCGGTTAACACGATGGTTTTGCCGGCAAAATAAGAGTCGCTGTCCTCCGCTTTTACTTTTTTCGGGCCTTTGTAGAGTGTGTTCACACCGAGTTCCTCAAGTTCATTCAATAGCTCAAGCATTTCTTCTTTGCGGAAATAGGTGATAACGGCATCGGCCATCTTTTCGCCGATTTCATCCACCGCAAGCAGCTCTTCTTCCGTAGCTTGTTTCAGATTTTCCAGGCTTTCAAAATGCATGGCGAGTGTTTTGGCCGCTTTTGAGCCGATAAAACGGATGCCGAGACCGAACAGCAGGCGTTCCAGCGAATTCTCTTTCGACTTTTGGATGGAGCTGATCAGATTGTCAGTTGATTTTTCCCCCATCCGCTCAAGCCGGATGACCTGCTCTTTCGTCAGCTTATACAAATCAGCGACATTACGGACGAGATGTTCACGGAAAAGCTGTGTGATGACACGTTCTCCGAGTCCGTCAATATTCATCGCGTTGCGTGAGACAAAGTGAATCAGGCCTTCTCTGATCTGCGCCGGACATTCCGGATTGATGCAGCGCAGCGCGACTTCTCCTTCAATGCGGACAAGTTCGCTTTCGCACTCAGGGCAGCTGGTCGGCATATTGAATTCTTTTTCTTCCCCGGTCCGCTGTTCGATTAAGACATTGACGACCTCAGGGATGATGTCGCCCGCTTTTTTGACGACCACTTTATCGAGAATGCGGATATCCTTCTCTTTAATTAAATCTTCGTTATGAAGGGATGCTCTTGAGACCGTCGTTCCCGCGACTTTTACCGGTTCCAGAACGGCGGTCGGCGTAATGACGCCCGTTCTTCCGACATTCAGTTCGATATCGAGAAGTTTTGTCACGACCTCTTCCGCCGGGAATTTATAAGCAATCGCCCAGCGCGGGCTTTTTGCCGTATACCCGAGCTCTTCCTGCTGGTCGAGCGAATCGACTTTGATGACGATTCCGTCAATTTCATACGGGAGATCGGCCCGCTTCGCCTGCAGCTCTTCGATCATTTCAATGACTTCATCTATCGTGGCGCATTTTTTCCGTTCCTGGTTTGTTTTAAAACCGAGCTCATCCAGAAAATCCAGGCCCTGACTCTGTGTTTCCACACCCATCTCGTCAAGCTCCGCTATACTGTAGACGAAGATGTCAAGATTTCGTTTCGCTGCAATTTTCGGATCGAGCTGTCTGAGTGAGCCCGCAGCCGCGTTCCGGGGATTGGCGAACGGCTCCTCTTCATGTTTCAGCCTTTCTTCATTGAGCGCTTCAAATGACTGTTTCGGCATGTACGCCTCTCCGCGCACTTCTATGGAAAGATTCCGTTTCATTTTCAGCGGAATGTTGCGGATCGTTTTTAAGTTTTCCGTGATATCTTCGCCCGTCGTTCCGTCTCCTCTTGTCGCGCCTCTGACGAAATAGCCGTCTTCATAACGGAGAGAAACAGCAAGACCGTCTATTTTCAGCTCCACATTATAAGCGACGCCGTCACCGACAGCCTGACGGACGCGGCGGTCAAAATCGCGGAGATCATCATCGTTAAATGCGTTGCCGAGACTGAGCATCGGCGTGCCGTGCTGCACCTTTTGAAACGATTCAAGCACCGCTCCCCCGACCCGCTGTGTGGGCGAATCAGGCGTTCTGAGTTCCGGGTGCTCTTCCTCTATGGCAATCAGCTCCTGCATCAGTCTGTCGTACTCGGAATCCGGCACGCTCGGTTCATCTAAGGTGTAATATTCATAACTGTACTGATCGATGGTGCGGCGCAATTCTTCTGCCCGGTGTTTCGCTGTTTCTTTGTCCATCATGTTCTTCCTTTCCTCTTCAGGTTACTGCTTTTCAATCGGCGCAAAAGCGGCAAGCAGACGCTTCACGCCGACTGGGCTCGGGAATGCGATATCAAGCTCGGTGCTTTCGCCTTCTCCTTTTACGCTGACAACCGTTCCGGTGCCCCATTTTTTATGGCCCGCTTTATCGCCGACCGCCCAGCTGAGCGAGTCGCCGCCTGTTTTGTTCGCATAGGAAACGGGACGGGATACGGGCCCGCGTTTCGGCTGCACTTTTCTTCCCGGCTGCATGCGAGGTGTTTTCTTCTCATTTAGGTTCTCCAATAAATCGCCAGGTATTTCCCTGATAAAGCGGGATTCCGGATTCATATTGGTGCGGCCGAATAAGGTGCGCATTTTGGCATTCGTTAAATACAGTTCTTCTTCCGCCCTCGTAATGCCTACATATGCGAGCCTGCGTTCTTCTTCCATCTCGGCTTCTTCCATCAGGGAGCGGCTGTGCGGGAACACGCCTTCTTCCATGCCCATTAAGAACACGACAGGAAATTCAAGCCCCTTAGCGGCGTGCAGTGTCATTAAAGTGACGGCATCCTTTCCGCCTGATTCCTCTTCCTTCTGGTCGAGCTGGTCAATATCCGCAATCAGCGCCAAATCAGTCAGAAACGCGACGAGAGACTTGTCTTCGCTTTTTTGTTCGAAGTTTTTCGTCACGGAAAGAAACTCGTCGATATTTTCAAGACGGCTTTGGGCTTCGATTGATTTTTCGGCCTTCAGCATTTCTCTGTATTCCGTTTTCTCGAGAATTTCTTCCGTGAGTTCCGTAATGGACAGGTAATCCTGCATGTTCGTCAGATTTTCAATCATCGCGCCAAAGCCGTCAAGCGCGTTTGCCGCTTTCGCGCTGACGCCGATGAAATCAACCTGTTTGATCGCCTGGAACATTGACATTCCGTTCATCGCCGCATATGAAGCGATTTTTTCTAGCGAAGTGGCGCCGACGCCCCGCTTCGGCACATTGACGATCCGCGTAAAACTGATGTCGTCGTCCGGGTTTGACACAAGGCGCAGGTATGCGAGAATGTCTTTAATTTCTTTCCTGTCGTAGAACTTGGTTCCGCCGACGATATTGTAGTTCAGTCCGGATTTTAAAAGGGTTTCCTCAATGACGCGCGACTGGGCGTTTGTCCGGTATAAAATCGCGATATCGGAAAGCTTCCGCCGGCCCGAGCTGTGCAGCTCGTAAATTTTGCCCGCGACGAATTGGCCTTCGCCGAATTCATTGTCGCCGCTGTAATAAGAAAGCTTGATGCCTTCGTCATTTTCCGTCCACAGGTTTTTCGGCTTGCGGTTTGAGTTGTTTTTGATCACTTCGTTAGCCGCCTGCAGAATCCGCTTTGTTGAGCGGTAGTTTTGCTCGAGCAGAATCACGTTTGCGCTCGGATAATCTTTTTCAAAGGAAAGGATATTCGCGATATCCGCCCCGCGCCATCTGTAAATGGACTGGTCGGAGTCACCGACGACGCAGATATTTTCAAGACGGGCCGCAAGCTGCTTCACAAGCAGGTATTGCGCCCTGTTCGTATCCTGATACTCGTCTACGTGAATGTACTGGAATTTGCGCTGATAAAACTCAAGCACTTCCGGCACACGCTCGAAAAGCTTAATCGTCGTCATGATTAAATCATCAAAATCAAGCGATTGGTTTTTCAGCAGTTTTTTCTGATAATCGGTATACACGTCACTCGTGACCTGATCGTAGTAGCCGCCGGCCGATTTTGCGAATTCCTCAGGTTCGATCAGCTCGTTTTTTGCGCTGCTGATGGAGCCTAAAATACTTCTCGGATCAAACTTTTTCGGATCGATATTCCGCTCTTTCAGAATCCCTTTAATAACGGAAAGCTGATCAGCCGTATCAAGAATGGAGAAATTTCGGTTGATGCCGATTCTGTCAATATCCCTGCGCAGAATCCGCACGCACATGCTGTGGAAGGTGGATATCCAGATTTCATCCGCGCCGGGTCCGAGAATGCTCTCTACCCGCTCCTTCATTTCTCTGGCGGCTTTATTTGTAAATGTAATCGCCAGAATGTTCCATGGCGCCACGTGTTTTTCCGCCATTAAGTATGCGATTCTGTGCGTCAGCACACGTGTTTTTCCGCTTCCCGCGCCCGCCATCAGAAGCAGCGGACCGTCCGTCGTCTTGACCGCTTCCTGCTGAACGGGATTTAATCCGCTTAATAATTGATTGCTAATGTAATTCATATCCGTTCACCGCCTATCAAACATATGTTCTATCATAAATCAATTTCGTCCGCTTGGCTACTTTGTCTTTACAGCCGCCACCGTTTTAAGCGCCTGATCAAAATCTTCATATACGGCATTTCCGACAACGATGACATCGGCATGACGGCCGAACCGTTCCGCCGTTTCCGCGTCTTTAATACCGCCTCCGTAAAACAGGACGGACTTGTCCAGCACAGCCTTCGTTTTCTCCACCGTTTCTATGTCCGCCAGCATCCCGCTGTATTCCAGATAAAAAATCGGGAGATGAAGCAAATGTTCCGCGACCCGCGCATAGGCGAGAATATCTTCTGTTTCTATATGTGTATCCGCCTCCGTCAAAGCGGCCGCCTTACAATCAGGGTTGACGATGCAGTAGCCCTCCGTCACGATTTCCTCCATTGACATGAGCTCTCCGTATTCTTTCATCGCCTGATGATGCATGCCGACAATCCAGTCCGCCTTTTTGCTGTTGAGCACACTCGGAATGAAATAAAGATCAAACCCGGGCACAATGGAATCAATCGTCGACACCTCAAGTACGCACGGCACTAAAAACCGCCGCACCTTTGACATCAGTCTCAGCACATTGTCCTCGGTGATATTGTCGCTTCCTCCGATCACAATGGCGTCAGTCCCTGATTCACAAAGCCGTTCCAGCTGTTCATCCGGTAAATCTTTATTCGGATCGAGTTTAAAAACATGCTTCCACTCGTTAACATCGTACATGCGTTTTCGTTCCTCCATTCGTTTCTTGCCATTTAAACATTATAACAAATTCGTTTGGCCCGGAAAAACGGAAAAAGACGTCATTCACCTGATTCACAAAAAAAGATTGCGCTCCGCCGGACGGGAAACGGCTATGTTTGAAAACAGACAATATGTGGAATGTCAAAGAGAAAAAAGACAAGGAGTCTGATCTCAATGGAACAAGCCATTATCGTACTGATTTGTATATTGATTTTTATTATTTTAGTTCCCGCCGCATTGTTTCTCTGGATATACATAAGAGACGAAAAGCAGGAAGAACATTCAGTGCTGCGCAATTATCCCGTAGCGGGAAAACTGCGCTATATATTTGAAAAAATCGGACCTGAGCTGCGGCAGTATTTATTCAGCAATGATAACGAAGAACAGCCGTTTTCCCGGAGAGAATATGAACAGACGGTCATGTCGGGAAAGTATAAGAGCAGAATGATGGGCTTCGGCTCAGAACGGGATTTCAATCAGCCGGGCTATTATATCCGTAACGCCCTCTTCCCGAAACAAAGGGAGGAGCTGCGCGCAGATCAGACGCCGAAGATCGACACGATGGTATACAAGATTGACAAAGACAACCTGCTGAAACGCAGCGAACACCGCGAAAAAGCAAAAGCGGACCCTTATTACCTGCATCCGGACGATGTGCAAGTGATCGGCCGCGACACATGCAAGAAGCCGTTTTATGTGAAAGGGTTAATCGGACAATCAGCGATGAGCTACGGCTCACTTGGCGACCGGGCAATCACCGCCCTGTCAAAAGGGCTGCACCAGGCCGGCGGCACATGGATGAATACAGGCGAAGGCGGCCTGTCTGAGTATCACCTGAAAGGCGGCGCGGATATTATCTGCCAAATCGGCCCCGGGCTGTTCGGCGTGCGCACTGAAGATGGAGAATTTTCATGGGAAGAATTTAAGAAAAAAAGCCGCCTCGAGCAGATTAAAGCCTTTGAATTAAAGCTTGCGCAAGGGGCAAAAGCAAGAGGCGGGCATATTGACGGTTCAAAGGTGACCGAAGAAATTGCCGCCATCAGAAATGTGCAGCCCGGACAATCCATTGACAGCCCAAACCGCTTCAACGAGTTCTCAAATGTTCCGGACATGCTTGATTTCATTGAGAAATTAAGGACTGTCGGCGAAAAACCGGTCGGTATCAAAATTGTCCCGGGCAGCCGCAAAGACCTTGAAGACCTTATTTCCTGTATGAGTTCATCAGGCAAACTTCCCGACTTTATTACGATTGACGGCAGTGAAGGGGGAACGGGAGCTTCTTTCCATGAGCTGGCGGATTCCGTCGGCCTGCCGATTCTGACCGGCCTTCCCCTTGTTGACGGCCTTTTGAAGACATACGGGATAAGAGATAAGCTGAAAATTTTCGCATCCGGAAAGCTGCTCACTCCGGATAAGATTGCCGTTGCCCTCGCGTTAGGCGCGGATTTTGTCAATATTGCCCGGGGAATGATGTTTTCAGTCGGCTGTATCCGCGCTCAAGTATGCCACACCAATCATTGTCCTGTCGGAGTGGCGACAACCGACCCAAAACTTCAGCGCGCGCTCAGTATCGAGGATAAACAGCACCGCGTCTGCAACTACGTGCTCTCGTTGCGTGAAGGGCTGTTTCACCTCGCCGCGGCGGCGGGCATCAGCTCGCCGATTCATTTCTCAGCTGAACACATCGTATACCGGGAGGAAGACGGAAGCCTGAGGGAACTTCCCGGCCTTTTGAATCAGCACGCATAAAAAAAACCGCCTGCCGTCATCGGCAGAGCGGTTTTTTACGTAGCTGAGGAGGATTCTCCTTTGTTTACACGGTCAAGCGCCATTTCATAGGCGTCGTTACCGTAATTTAAGCATCTCTTCACCCGGGAAATCGTCGCTGTGGAAGCACCCGTTTCGCTTTCTATTTTGTGATACGTATTTCCTTCGCGGAGCATTCTCGCCACTTCCAAACGCTGCGCCAGCGATTGGATTTCATTAATCGTACAAAGATCGTCAAAGAAACGATAGCATTCCTCCAGATCTTTCAGCGATAAAATAGATAAAAATAACTGGTCCAGTTCTTTTCCGCGTAATTTATCGATTTGCATCGTCAAACACCTTCTCCTTTACTAATGGAAGCTGCATCGAGATCAGGCACGATATTAATCCATGTCTTTCCTGGCACAAACGGAAGAATCTCACCGCCTTTTACGGGCAGAATACGGCCGTCTTTATATTCCCAGTCTGACTCCATAACATCGCCGTGCTGAAGCAGGAGGCCCTTCCCCCCTGACTGAATATCGATGGCCCGCCTTCCATCTTTGTCTGTCATGCGATGGCCGGCTTCAACAATAAAAATGTTGTGCATGGCTAAAGGCTTTCCGGTCTCCCGGTCTGTCGCTTTCACACCATCAGAGCTTCTTGTATAAGCATCAGCTTTTTTATCATAATCGTATTCGACAAGATTTGTAATGTTTTGTGTTCCATAATCTATCCGAATATTGTAGGTTTCATTTCCTGGTTTTGCATCTGATGTCTGAAATGGGAGCGGTTCTGTTTTTCCGTTCAGCTTGTATCCTTTTTGTTCCGCCGCCTTCCTGATATTGTCATACGACGTGTAGGAATTGTGGGGCGGCTTGCTGAAATCGGCTCTCCAAAACAGGCTTCCGTCAAAATCCAAACCGTTTATATAATCGTAAGCTCCGGACTCCAGCTGCTTTTTTGCGCCGGGACTCCAGCCATGATGGACAAATATGCTGTTAAACCCGCTGCTGAGCGTGACAAAATATTCCCTCGCGCTCCGCACAGGCCCGACCGTTTCCGGCATCTCACTTTGAAAAATCGCGAGAAACCGCGTAATCCGGCCCTCCGCGAGCGCTTCGATGACAACATCCGCCTTTGACAGCCCGGATTGGGGCCTCGCCTTCGGATGATTGTTCACTGCGACTGCAATCGGACGGCGTTCTGCAAGCTTCTGCTCAGTTTTCAGCCCCGTTAAAGGAGCTTCCGCTTCTTTCGGCTGCACCTGATCGGCATTGTTCTGCCGGCAGGCGGCAAGCAGCAAAAACGCAAAACAAAGCATACAAACGGTTTTCCATCTTTTCATATGTCGGCTCCCTGCTTTTATATTTTAACGCATTATCGATGGAAAGAGTACAGTTTTTTTCATCACGTCGAATATTCCTCTCGGCGTAATGCGGATATAAGGCAGGTGTGTGCTCTGCAAAAAGAGCAGCGTATAGATCGGATCGCAGAATCGGTAGCCCCGCTCCTCCAGCAACATCCTCAGTTTTTGCTCTTTCTCAAGCACTTCTTCATACTTCTCCGCGGATGCAGAACCGTTTAAGGCGAGGGGAATCTCATGAAGAATCTTCCCGTTTTCGGCAAGCACGATTCCGCCGCCGATTTCTTTCATCCGTGAGAAAGCGAGCAGGATATCTTCCTTATTTTTTCCGGCAGCGATAATATCTCCGGTTGTCGTGTAGGAACTGACAAAACCCTGCACCCGATCGGCAAAACCTTTCAGCATTGTATTGACCCGCCATTTTCCATGCTTATCGAGAAGCGTGAGATAGCATTCATCATGATCAAAAGAAAGCTGGTCAACAGAATTATCAATCGCAATCATATACGGCTCCATAATGACCGCGTTGCGCATTATCACACCCATCGGCATTGAAAACTGTAAATCATCCATCGTCATATCATATGAAAGCTCAAGAGGGACAAGACCGCCCTTTTTCCAATCCGCTTCTGTAAACGCATTCATATTTCGGCCGTCTTCCCTCAGCAGGATGCCTTTGGAGATCACCGTGACCGGGTCCGGATTCATCGGGTCATCAAGAATATTCAATGAAGCAAGCCGGCCCGGACCGACCACACCGAGAAAGTCGTCCATCTGATAATACTTCGCGATATTAAAGGAGGCCATATTATAGGCATCGATCGCCGGAACTCCTTCCTCCAAAGCGATTTTGATTAATTCATTCGTCATGCCGCCTTTATAAAAATGCGGCGTTGCTCCATCCGTCGTGTAAAAGAAATGATCATAATGCCGGAAGCCTTTTTGATGGAGATCCTGCAAAATCGTTCTCAAATCAGGGCGGATGGATGAATGTCTGAGCGAAACATAGTAGCCCAATTCAAGCCGTCTCATCACCTCGCCGCCATTCATCGCCTCGTGGTCGGAATCAGCCCCGAACAGTTTCATCTTCGTCAGTGTTTTTTCAGAGGCTCCGGGAAAATGCCCTTCTATCCGCTTGCGCAGTTTTTTTGTCGCCTGCATGCAATGAAGCATCAGGTCATCGCCGTCCATGAGGCGCGGCCATCCGGTCAATTCTCCGCCTTGAATGACATCCGGGTGCTCAATCCATTGCTTTCGGACATCAAAAGAAAGAAGCTGATCCTCATTCAGCACTTCAGTCTGCAGATCATATCTGGACCACCAGAAATATTGCACCGGCTGTTTTTTCAGTTCCTCCAATATAGTAAGCGCTTTCTTTTTACCGCTGTGCAAAAGAAAAAACAAGTTATCATTAACAAACGTCGTTGTTCCGAATTGAGACACATATTCGGCGAGCGTTTGGGGATTATATATTTGAAAAGGATGTGTATGCGGTTCAATGTAACCTGGCACAATGTATTTTCCTTCACAATTTATGGTATGAATGTGCTCTGCTGCATCAGGAAGCTCATCACCAACATATACAATTCGGTCTCCGTAAATCCAGACATTCTTTTTCAGCCATTGTTTTAAAAAAGGATTTAATACGAGAGCATCCCGTAAAAGTAGCGTTGGAAGCAGCTTTGAGTCTACAACATCCGCCTGTGATCTGATGTCTTTATTTTTCCAGTTAAAGGTACGTTCGGACATTCACATACTCTCCTTCGCTTATATTAGACCCATCGTATCACATCCGCACAATTATCGCACGGCTAAAACGTTACAAATTATTGAAGATGAATGAAAAACTTTTTCTAAGGGAGCTGAGATGATGAAACCGAATATCAGTTTATTAAATGCCGTTCTGCGCATCACTTGCGGCCTCACCATTTTGTCTGCTGCTTCAGCAAAATACACGAGAAAACCTTGGTACAAGATGCATCTCTTCTGTATGATGATGGGTGCGATGAAAGCGGCGTCCGGCATCCTCCGCTTCTGTCCGGTGACATATATGTTCCAAACCGGAATGAATCAGGATGACAGCCATCAGCAAGAAAAATAACAAGCCGTTTCGGCTTGTTATTTAATTTCTCCTGTCCCGCGAGTCTGAGAAGAATCCGTCTATACGCCGGAGGACTTCATCGATGACTGCGTGTCACACGGCAAGCCGACAGTCTTAGTCGTCTTTTCAGAAGAAAACCCGCATCTGATATGACGCGGGGTTTTCCTCTTTATCGCTGCGATGCTTTCAGCGCACGGGCGCCGATGTCGCTTCTGTAAAACAGTCCGGGTTTTGTCAGCCCTGAAACGGCGCTGTACACTTTATCTCTCGCCGCTTCAAATGTCTCAGCAAATGCCGTGACATTGGCGACCCGGCCGCTGTTTGTAACAAATTGTCCGCCGTCTTTTTTCGTTCCGGCATGAAAAACAGCGATCCCGTCTTCAGCGGACGTCAAACTGCCGATCGGAGTGCCTTTCGCATAGCCTTCCGGATAGCCTTCAGAAGCCAGCACAACGCTGACAGCGGCCGTATCCTTCCACCTTAGGTCAACATCCTTCTCATGCAGAAGATCCAAAAGCACCTGAATGAGGTCAGATTCCATTCTCGGCACGACAACCTGTGTTTCCGGATCTCCGAAACGCGCGTTGAATTCAATGACTTTTGATCCGTTTTCCGTCAGAATCAGCCCCGCGTACAGCACGCCCGTGAAGGAACGCCCCTCTTTGACCATTGCTTTTGCCGCCGGCTTCACAATCGTTTCGACTGCGCTTCTGACGATATCATCGGAAATGTGCGGCACCGGTGAGTAGGCTCCCATTCCGCCCGTATTCGGCCCTTTGTCTCCATCGAAGGCGCGTTTATGATCTTGAGCGATTACCATCGGATAGACGGTCTCCCCTTTTACAAACGCCATTAAAGAAAATTCTTCGCCGGCGAGGAACTCTTCAATGACAACAGATGCGCTCGCCTCCCCGAATTTCTCATCCTCAAGAAAATCGTGCAGGCATTCAATCGCTTCTTCTTCCGTCATCGCGACCGTGACACCTTTTCCGGCGGCAAGCCCGTCCGCTTTAATGACAATCGGAGCACCTTTTTGCTGCACATATGCTTTCGCCTCTTCAAATGAAGTAAACGTCTCATACTCCCCCGTCGGAATGCCGTATTTTTTCATTAAATCCTTGGCAAACTGTTTGCTCCCTTCAATGATTGCCGCTTTTTCAGACGGTCCGAAAACAAGCAGTCCGGCTTTTTCAAACTCGTCGGCTATCCCTTCAATCAGAGGAACTTCGGGGCCGATAATCGTCAGCCCGACACGATGTTCTTTCGCAAACGCAATGAGTGCGGCATGATCGCTTTCTTCAATGTTGACCAGCGTCGCGCAGTCTGCCATACCGTCATTTCCGGGCGCGGCGTACACCGTGTCAACAAGCGGGCTTTGCGCCGCTTTCCAAGCCAATGTATGCTCTCTGCCGCCTTTTCCGATAATCAATACATTCACGCTTCGTTCCCCCTCTTAATGTTTGAAATGTCTGATACCGGTGAATACCATGGCGATGCCGTATTCATCCGCTTTTTTAATCGAATCTTCATCGCGGACCGATCCGCCGGGCTGGATAATCGCCGTGACACCGGCTTTTGCGGCTTCTTCGACTGTATCCGGCATCGGGAAAAACGCGTCTGATCCGAGCGCGCTGCCTTTTGCTTTTTCTCCGGCCTGCTCAATGGCGATTTTAGCTGAACCGACGCGATTCATCTGCCCCGCTCCCACACCGACCGTCATATGGTCTTTTGCAAGAACGATCGCGTTGGATTTCACATGTTTGACGACTTTCCAGGCCAGCTTCAAATCTTCCCATTCCTGCTCGCTCGGCTCTCTTTTTGTCGGGATGCTGATGTCGGCGTCATCAAATCCATGGACGTCTAAATCTTGAATCAAAAGACCGCCCTGTACGGATGTCAGCTGTTTTTCTTTCTTCCCTGATGCGGACACTTCAAGAGTGAGCAGACGAAGGTTTTTCTTCGCCGTCAGTACGTTCAGCGCTTCTTCACTGAAAGAAGGGGCGATAATGATTTCTAAAAAGATGCCGTGAAGGGCTTCAGCCGTTGCCTGATCAACTTCACGGTTCAGCGCGATGATGCCGCCGAAAATGGAGGTTTTATCAGCTTCATACGCTTTATTGAATGCTTCCTCAATTGAAGCTCCCGTACCGACTCCGCACGGGTTCATATGTTTAACGGCAACAGCTGCGGGTTCTGTAAATTCCCGGACGATTTGAACGGCCGCATCTGCGTCCTTAATATTGTTGTAAGAAAGCTCTTTGCCGTGAAGCTGTTTTGCCGCCGCGATGGAACCGGAGACGGGAAGTGCGCTTTGATAGAAAACAGCCTCTTGGTGAGGGTTTTCACCATAGCGGAGCGATTGTTTTTTCTCAAATGTAACGGTGAATTGCTCAGGGTCTTTCTCACCGGCCTCGCGTGTTAAGTAATCAGCGATTAATGCGTCGTATGCCGCGGTATGGCGGAATACTTTGGCCGCAAGCTCGCGTTTTCTTTTAAGCGAAACGCCGCCGTGTTCTTTAATCTCATTGAGCACGGAGCTGTAATCGGCCGGATCTGTGATGACCGTCACATCCTGATGGTTTTTCGATGCGGCGCGCAGCATGCCGGGACCGCCGATATCAATGTTTTCTATCGCTTCATCGTATGTTACGTCTTCTTTCGAAATCGTTTCTTTAAACGGGTAAAGGTTGACGACCACAAGGTCAATGGGGGCAATGCCATGCTCATTGATCTGCGCCATATGCTCTTCATTGTCTCTTACGGCAAGCAGTCCGCC
Organism: Bacillus sp. EB106-06-01-XG163; assembly: GCF_058791615.1. Classification (NCBI taxonomy): domain Bacteria; kingdom Bacillati; phylum Bacillota; class Bacilli; order Caryophanales; family Bacillaceae; genus Bacillus; species Bacillus sp. EB106-06-01-XG163. The sequence goes on along the minus strand of NZ_JBYTDS010000016.1, from coordinate 57,932 downwards.
GTGAATATTAGGATGGAGCGTTTTTAACCGTCCGTCCATAATTTCAGGAAATCCGGTCACTTCTGAAATGCCGATGACATCCACACCGTTTTCCTGAAGAAGTTTTTTTGTTCCTCCGGTCGAAATGACTTCGACGCCGAGCTCTGTCAGTTCCTTTACGAAAGGTACGAGATTTGTTTTATCAGAAACACTGATTAGTGCGCGTTTGATTGTCATGCCTTTTCACCTCTGTTATTTAGTCCCAGCAGCTGTTTCACAACGCTCGGATACCATTTGTGCTCAAGCTCGTGTATTGTATGCTCTATGTCTTCAAGCGTATCGTTTTCCTGTATTTCGAATGCTTTTTGCGCGATAATCGGTCCGGTGTCCATGCCTTCGTCGACGTAATGAACGGTAATGCCCGCCACTTTCACACCGGCCCGATACGCCTGTCCGACAGCGTCAATCCCAGGGAATGCCGGAAGAAGCGAGGGGTGTATATTAATAATGCGGCCCCCGTATGCTTCAAGCAGCGTATCTCCAATCAGTCTCATATAGCCGGCGAGAACGATTAATTCCGCCCCGTGCAGGCGCAGCTGTTCAATAACGGCCCGTTCAAAGGCCGCTTTGTTTTCAAAAGATGACGGTTCAAAGGCGAATGACGGAATGTGTAAAGCCTCCGCCCTTTCCACCGCCTTTGCCTGAGGCTTATCCGTTACGAGAAGCGAGAGCTCCGCATCCCACTTCTCTTCTCTCATGCGTTTGGCAATGGCCTCGAAGTTCGATCCGTTTCCTGAAGCAAATACCGCAAACTTTTTCATGAAAGAGCCGCACCGCCGAAAGAAATGCCTTCGCCCCGCTTGACCCGGCCGATCAAATAAGCCTTCTCGCCCTGAGCTTCAAGCATGTCGATAACCTCTGTCAAGTCCTCTTCTTTAACGGCAAGGACAAAACCGATGCCCATATTAAAGACATTGAACATTTCTTCTTCTTTCAGCTTGCCGTGCTCCTGCAGAAACGGAAAAATCGGCGGGATCGGCCATGATCCGTGATCAATTTCCGCGCTCAATCCGTCCGGCAGCATCCGCGGAATGTTCTCGATGAATCCTCCGCCTGTCACATGCGCCATGCCGTCCACCTTACCGCTTTTCACCGCCTTGAGCACCGGCTTCACATATATTCTCGTCGGTTCCAGCAATTCTTCTCCGAGAGGACGCGCAAACGGTTCATAGACAGTATCCAAATCAAGTCCGCCGTCATCAAGAAGCACTTTTCTCACAAGGGAAAACCCGTTGCTGTGAAGGCCGCTTGAAGTAAGTCCGATTAAGAGATGTCCCTCTTCGATATGTTCACCGGTGACGATTTCATCTTTTTCCGCGACGCCGACTGAAAAGCCCGCAATATCGTATTCATCAGCCGTATACAGCCCCGGCATTTCCGCCGTCTCACCGCCGATAAGCGCTGATCCTGACTGCTCGCATCCGTCCGCCACGCCCTGAACGATCTGCTCAATTTTTACCGGATCGGCCTTGCCGACCGCTAAATAATCAAGGAAAAACAGCGGCTCCGCTCCTTGGGCAAGCACATCGTTTACACACATCGCGACCGCATCGACGCCGATCGTGTCATGCTTATCCATTGAAAATGCGAGTTTCAGCTTGGTGCCGACACCGTCTGTTCCGGAAATTAAAACAGGCTTTTGATACGGAAGCTCTGACAGATCAAACATTCCGCCAAAACCGCCCAGGCTTCCCATAACGCCGAGCCTTTTCGTGCGCTCCACGTGTTTTTTCATTCGTTTGACGGCTTCATACCCGGCTTCGATGTCAACTCCGGCATTTTTATAAGCATCAGACATCCCTATCACTCCTTATCAATTCGTTTCTCCTTAAAAGGCAGAAAGAGAAAGGCAGCCTGAATTCCCGCTGCCTTTATGTCATTTTCAGATTTTATTTTGTCAGCACCGCTTCTTTTACGTGAGGAAGCACTGTATCCTGATAAATTTCCGTCGGATATTTGCCCGTAAAACAAGCGAGGCATTGTCCGCAATTGGTGTCTTCAAATTTTCGGCCGACTCCTTTTAACAATCCGTCTACACTTAAGAAAGAAAGCGTGTCAGCACCGATGATCTGGCGGATTTCTTCCACGGAATGAGAAGAAGCGATCAGCTCCTCATGGGTTGATGTGTCGATGCCGTAGAAGCACGGATGAGCGATCGGCGGTGAACTAATTTTCACATGCACCTCTGTCGCACCCGCTTCTCTGAGCATCGTGACAATCCGGCGGCTTGTCGTCCCGCGCACGATGGAATCATCAACCATGACGACCCGTTTTCCTTCGACAACACCGCGGACGGCGGACAGCTTCATTCTGACGCCTTGCTCACGGAGAGCCTGTGACGGCTGGATAAACGTTCTGCCGACATAACGGTTTTTAATGAGACCGAGTTCGTACGGGATGCCCGTTGCCTCGGCATAGCCGATAGCCGCAGAAATACTGGAATCAGGCACGCCTGTGACGACATCCGCTTCAACCGCGGACTCCTGGGCAAGCATTTTTCCGAGGTTTTTCCGGGCGCTGTGCACGTTAATGCCGTCAATATTGCTGTCAGGCCTTGAGAAATAAATGTACTCCATGCTGCAGATGGAACGGTTGATATTCATGGAGAAACGCTCTGATTTCATGCCTTCATCATTGATGATCAGCATTTCGCCCGGCTCTACCTCGCGAAGGTATGTCGCGCCGACCACATCGAATGCGCATGTTTCTGATGCGACGACGTAAGCATCGCCCATCATGCCGATTGACAGCGGTCTGAGTCCGTTCGGGTCAAGCGCTACGATCATTTCTGTTTCAGTCATGATTAAAAAGGCATAAGCGCCTTTCAGCATAGATAGCGAATTTTTGATTTGATCCTTCAGCGAAAAGTGTCCGCTGCGTTTAATCAGGTGAGCCAGCACTTCCGTATCGGAGGAAGTCTGAAAGATGCTCCCTTGGTTTTCAAGCTGCTGCTTCAACTGTGTGGCGTTGACCAAGTTGCCGTTATGGGCGAGCGCGAGGCTGCCGTTGTTTTGCGAACGGAACAGGAGCGGCTGGACATTTTCATATCCGCCTCCGCCAGCCGTTGCGTACCGGACGTGCCCGATCGCGCCTTTTCCCTTCACTTTGCTCAGTTCGCCGTTTTGAAAAACCTCGGTAATAAGCCCCTGTCCTTTATGCGCCGTCAGTTTTTCACCGTCAGTCGCCACGATGCCGGCGCCTTCCTGTCCTCTGTGCTGGAGGCTGTGCAGGCCGTAATATGTGATCTGCGGAGCTTCTTCATGTCCCCAGATGCCAAACACACCGCATTCTTCATTCAGGCCTTTGATTTCAGCAAGCATGGAATAGCTCCTTTCCACGCGCGCTCAAGTTCTTTCGTTTGCGCGTGAACCAATTGTTGTCCGTCCTGGTTTTGAATCGCCAGAAGTCCGTCAGCCGTTACCTCGCCGATATGAACCGCATCAGCCACAGCCGCTTCAAACGCCTCTTGGTGTTCTTTTTTCACTGAAACGACGAAGCGTGATTGAGATTCAGAGAATAATAATGCCGCTTCCCCTGCAACAGTTACGTTGGCGCCAAGGTTTTCCGTCGTCATGACGCTTTCTGCAACCGCTACGCCTAAGCCGCCTTCTGATACGTCATGCGCGGATTGAACGAAGCCTTTTTTAATCGCGTCAAGCAATGCTTTTTGGCGTGACAGCTCTATATCAAGATCGATTTGCGGCGCTTTGCCGTAAATGCGGCCTTCTGTCATTTTTTGCAGTTCGCTTCCGGCAAACTCAGGTTTTGTTTCGCCGATCACGTATACAAGATCCCCCGCTTGTTTGAAATGCTGTGTCGTAATATGAGCGGTATCTTCAATTAAGCCGACCATGCCGATAACAGGCGTCGGGTAGATCGCCGTTCCGTTCGATTCATTATAAAGTGATACGTTACCGCCGATGACGGGAGTGCTGAGAACATTGCACGCCTCGCTGATGCCGTCGGCCGCTTTTTCGATCTGCCAGAAAATTTCAGGTTTTTCCGGGTTTCCGAAATTCAGATTATCCGTGACCGCAAGCGGTTCGGCGCCTGAGCATACGATGTTGCGCGCCGCTTCGGCAACGGCGATTTTCCCGCCTTCTTCAGGATCAAGATATAAATAACGGGCGTTGCAATCCGTCGTCATCGCCAGCGCTTTTTTCGTGCCGCGGATTCTGAGCACTCCCGCGTCAGAGCCCGGAGCGACCACCGTATTTGTGCGCACCATGTAGTCATATTGATCGTACACCCACTCTTTGCTGGCAATTGTCGGCTGCTGCAGCAAGGCAAAAAGCGTCTCTGTCCCATCTTTTACTTCAGGCGCGGGAACTTCTGTTTCCTGAAACTCGCGGTAGTACGCGGGTTCTGCTGACGGCTTGTGGTATACAGGCGCTTCTTCCGCCAGCGCGTCAACCGGAAGCTCGCAAACAACCTCTCCGTTATGGCGGAGGCGGAGCATTTTATCATCCGTAACATGACCTACGGAAACCGCTTCAAGATCATATTTATCAAAAATATCGACAATTTCCTGTTCACGTCCGCGTTCAATGACGAGAAGCATGCGTTCCTGAGACTCGGAAAGCATCATTTCGTAAGCGGTCATACCTGTTTCCCGCTGCGGAATGAGATCAAGGTTCATTTCAATGCCTGAGCCGGCTTTGCTTGCCATTTCAGCACTCGAACTTGTCAGACCGGCCGCCCCCATATCCTGAATGCCGACTAAGGCGTCGCATTGGATGACTTCAAGGCATGCTTCCAGGAGAAGTTTTTCCATGAAAGGATCGCCGACCTGCACCGCGGAACGTTTTTCTTCAGATGAATCTGACATTTCTTCTGATGCGAAAGTAGCGCCGTGTATGCCGTCGCGGCCCGTTTTAGCGCCGACGTACATGACCGTGTTGCCGACACCTTTCGCCTGGCCTTTTTTAATATCTTTATGATCAATTAAGCCGACGCACATTGCATTGACAAGCGGATTGCCCTCATAGCTTGCGTCAAACTGCACTTCTCCGCCGACCGTCGGAATTCCGATACAGTTTCCGTATCCCGCGATTCCCGCCACTACTTCTTCAAACAAGTACTTCACACGAGGTGAAGTGAGCTCACCAAATCGAAGAGAGTTTAATACAGCTATCGGACGGGCGCCCATTGAGAAAACGTCACGGATGATGCCGCCCACTCCCGTCGCAGCACCTTGGTATGGCTCAATCGCTGACGGATGGTTATGAGATTCAATTTTGAACACGACCGCCTGATTGTCACCGATGTCAACGATTCCCGCGCCTTCTCCGGGACCCTGCAGCACGCGTTCGCCGCTAGTCGGGAATTTGCGTAAAACCGGTTTTGAGTTTTTATAGCTGCAGTGCTCTGACCACATGACGGAAAAAATCCCGATTTCCGTGTAGTTCGGCAATCTTCCGATAATAGATTCAATGAGTGCGAACTCGTCATCACTGACACCCATTTGCTGATAGAGTTTCTCTTCTTTTATTTGTTCTTTACTTGGTTCAAGCAGTAGCGACATGAGTTTCCCTCCAATTTTTCACGATAGACCGGAACAATGTAAGACCGTCTGCGCTGCCGAGCAGTTCATCGACTGCGCGCTCAGGGTGAGGCATCATGCCTAATACGTTGCCTTTCTCATTCACGACGCCGGCAATGCCGCTGACGCTTCCGTTAATATCGCCGCCGTATGTGAAGGCGATTTGATTGTTTTCTTTTAATCTTTCAAGCGTTTCGTCATCACAGTAGAAATTGCCTTCGCCGTGGGCAACCGGAATCGTAATCGATTGTCCTTTTTCATAGGAAGATGTGAATAACGTACCGCCGTTCTGCACGATTAATTCAACCGGTCGGCAGATGAACTTTAAATCTTTGTTGCGTCTCATCGCGCCGGGCAGAAGTCCGAGCTCCTGCAGAATCTGGAATCCGTTGCAGACGCCGAGAACCGGTTTTCCTTCGGCAGCCGCTTTTTTCACAGCCGGCATGATGTTTGCGAATCTGGCGATGGCGCCGCATCTCAAGTAATCGCCGTATGAAAACCCGCCGGGGATGAGCACGCCGTCAAATCCGTCAAGGCTTGTTTCCTCGTGCCAGACATACTCGACTTCTTCGCCGAGTTCGTCCTTTACGGCGTGGAACATATCAATATCACAGTTGGAGCCGGGTAACACAATCACCGCAAATTTCACTGTGCGACAACCTCCTCAACTTCATATCGGTAGTCTTCAATGACTGTATTGGCAAGGAGCTTTTCACACATTTCTTTCACGAGCGCGTCAAGATCGCGGTCAGATTTTTCAATCGTCAGCTCCATATATTTTCCGATGCGCACATCCTGCACTTCATTGTAGGTCATGCTGTGCAATGCATGCTGCACCGCGCTTCCTTGAGGATCGAGCACACTTTCTTTTAAGCTGACATAAACTTTCACTTTATACATTATGAAATGCCTCCCAGTCTTTTGAAAATCTCTTCATATGCGTCGGTTAAGCTTCCCAGGTTCCGTCTGAACAAATCTTTATCGAGCTTTTCGTTTGTGTCTTTGTCCCACAGACGGCACGTGTCAGGAGAAATTTCATCCGCTAAAAGAACCCGTTCCTCTGCGTCTAAGCCGAATTCCAGCTTAAAATCTATTAATCTGACGCCGCAGTCTTCAAAAATATGCTGCAGCTCTTGATTCACCTGTTTTGTAATCGATTTGATCGTTTCCACCTGCTCAGGAGCCGCCGCTTTTAAAAGCCAGATATGATCTTCTGTGATGAGCGGATCGCCGAGTGCGTCATCTTTATAGTAAAATTCGATAATCGGCTGCGGAAGCTCAGTTCCTTCCGGGATGCCGAGACGTTTCGACATGCTTCCGGCGGCAATGTTTCTGACCACGACTTCAAGCGGAATGATGCTCACTTTTTTGATAAGCTGCTCTGATTCTGAAACACGCTCCACAAAGTGGTTGTCAATTCCTTTGGCGTGCAGATGTTTGAAAATCAGGCTTGAAATTTCATTGTTCAGACGGCCCTTTCCGCTGATCTCCGCTTTTTTCTCACCGTTAAAGGCTGTTGCGGAATCCTTGTAGACCACGCGGAGAATCTGTTCGTCTTCAGTTTGATAAATCCGTTTCGCTTTTCCTTCATAAAGAAGATTATTGTTCACAATATTCACGGAAGGCCTCCTAACCCGAATGTTGGGAATATTCAATCTATGGCGGCTGAAGAAGCCGCCTCCGGCTGGCTTCTTCTATAAACCTAAACGCTCAAAGATCAAGTCGACGTTTTTCAAATGATAATTGTAGTCAAAGCAATCGGCAATCTGTTCCGGTGTGAGACGGGACGTGATTTTTTCCTCCGCTTCGACAAGCTGGCGGAACGGCACTTGTTTTTCCCATGCTTCCATCGCTTTCGGCTGAACCGTGTCATATGCTTCTTCACGAGGCAGACCCGTGTCGATTAAAGCAAGCAGCACGCGCTGAGAGTAGATTAAACCGAGTGTGCGGTCCATGTTGCGTTTCATATTTTCCGGGAATACCGTTAAGTTTTTGACGATATTGCTGAATCGGTTCAGCATGTAATTCAGCGCGATTGTCGCGTCAGGAAGAATGATGCGCTCAGCTGATGAATGAGAAATATCACGCTCATGCCATAACGGTACATTTTCGTATGCCGTCAGCATGTACCCGCGGATCACGCGCGCCATGCCCGTCATATTTTCCGACCCGATCGGATTCCGTTTATGAGGCATAGCCGATGAACCTTTTTGTCCTTTTGCAAAAAACTCTTCCACTTCACGAGTTTCACTCTTTTGCAGACCGCGGATTTCCACTGCGAATTTTTCAATGCTCGTCGCGATCAAAGCCAGTGCCGCCATGTAATCCGCATGACGGTCGCGCTGTAATGTCTGAGTGGAAATCGGCGCCGCTTTCAGGCCGAGTTTTTCACAGACATACTGTTCTACGAACGGATCAATATTTGCATATGTGCCGACCGCGCCGGAAAGCTTCCCGACTTCGATCCCTTCTTTTGCCTGCTTGAAACGTTCAAGGTTGCGTTTCATTTCTTCATGCCAAAGCGCGAGTTTCAGGCCGAATGTCGTCGGTTCCGCGTGTACGCCGTGCGTGCGGCCCATCATGACCGTGTATTTATGTTCTTTCGCTTTTTCTTTTATAATGTCAACAAATCTCTCAATGTCCTTGAGCAAGATCTCATTCGCCTGTTTTAATAGATAGGAAAGAGCGGTATCCACGACATCTGTTGACGTCAGGCCGTAGTGAACCCATTTTCTTTCTTCGCCTAATGATTCTGAAACCGCGCGGGTGAATGCAACGACGTCATGGCGCGTATCCTGCTCGATTTCCAAAATGCGGTTGATGTCGAAAGACGCGTTTTCGCGCATGACCTTGACGTCTTCTTTCGGAATGACGCCAAGCTCAGCCCAGGCTTCACAGGCTAAAATCTCGACTTCCAGCCATGCCTGGTATCTGTTTTCGTCCGTCCAGATCGCGGACATTTCAGGTCTTGAATAACGTTCGATCATTATGCTCGTCCTCCGTCTCTTTTCATCCATATGTTCGTGATGTCCTGAATCCATGTTTCATCAGGCTTCCGCAAAAATGTCATATGCCCCATTTTGCGGCCTTTTTTAATCTCATGTTTTCCGTACAGGTACAGTTTGGCTTCCTTTAAAAACTCCGTATGCTCCTCCGCAAGCTTCACTTCATCACCGAGCAGATTCACCATCATTCCCGGTTTGAGAAGATCGGTTCTGCCGAGAGGAAGTCCGCAGACCGCTCTGATGTGCTGTTCGAATTGGCTCGTTTCACAAAGGTCGAGCGTATAATGACCGGAGTTGTGAGGACGCGGCGCCAGTTCATTAATCAAAAGGTTTCCGTCTTCCGTGACGAACATTTCCACCGCAAGCGGCCCGACAAGTTCCAATTTCTCCGCGAGCTGAACGGCAAGCGCCTCTGCCCGCTTTTGAACCGTTTCCTCCGCTCTCGCGGGCACGATGCTTTGGAACAGAATATTATTTTTGTGAATATTTTCAGCAGCCGGAAAGGTTGAAATCTCACCGTGCACCGATCTCGTCACGATAACGGAAAGCTCCATCCGGAACGATACCCAGCTTTCAAGTATGCACGTGCCGTTTTCTAACAGCGCAGCCGCTTCATCTGTCTGTCCTTCTTCCTTAATGACAAATTGGCCTTTGCCGTCATATCCGCCGCGGCATGTTTTCAGCACCGCCGGGAGCCCCAGTGCCTGAACGGCTTCCTCAAGCTCCCGTCCGCTGTTTACGATCCGATAAGGCGCGACTTGACAGCCTGCTGACTGGATCGCCTTTTTTTCCGTTTCCCTGTTTTGGGTGATGAGCAGCAGCTCGCTTCCCTGGGGAAGATATGCATGTTCTTTGAGCCAGTTGAGCGCCTCGTAATCGATATTTTCAAATTCGTAGGTAATGATGTCACTGACTCCGGCCAATTTTTGAATCGCTTCCCGGTCATTGTACTGGGCGATAATCTCAATATCGGCGATCTGTCCGCATGGCGAGTCTTTCACGGGATCGACGACAGCGACTTTATAGCCCATTTGTTTTGCGGCGACAGCCATCATTTTTCCGAGCTGTCCGCCTCCGATAATGCCGATGACGGCGCCGGGGTAAATCGTTTTTTTATCAGACAAGCTGATCACTGCTTTCCAGCACCGTTTGTTTTGTCGCATTTCTTCTCGCCTCTAGTTTATCCGCAATGGCATCGTCAAATGCCGACAAAATTTGCGCGGCTAACAGACCCGCGTTCACTGCGCCCGCTTTCCCGATCGCAGTCGTCGCGACCGGCACGCCGCCTGGCATCTGTACGATAGACAGAAGAGAATCAAGCCCGTTAAGCGATTTTGTCTGAACCGGTACGCCGATCACCGGCAGCGTCGTTTTGGCCGCCGTCATTCCCGGCAGATGCGCCGCTCCTCCGGCTCCGGCAATAATGACTTTTAAGCCCCTGTCTCTGGCGCTTTCTGCATATTCAAACATCAAATCAGGCGTCCGGTGCGCGGATACCACCTGTTTTTCATAAGGAATGTGAAGTTCGTCAAGTATGTCGCATGCATGTTTCATTGTCTCCCAATCGGAGGTGCTTCCCATGATGATTCCTGCTAGCGGCTGCATTCTGTTCCCACCTTCTCATGCTTTGTTTTTCAGAAAAAAAAGCCCGGCTTATATTGCAACTATGAGGAAGCAATACAAACCGGGCATGGCGCGCGTATCGTCAGTCGTTCGCTTCTGCGATATCCATGTCAGCTGTTTATCACTTTCCTGCATAGTCCGGCCGTTTACGGCAGCCGGGTAGAAACTTATGGGCCATATTCCCAAGATTATATGAGGTCGTGTTTTGATTTCATGTTTATCTTAACAACGGACTTGGATAATGTCAACGACATTATCGAACGATATAAAAATTCTTTCTTTTAATGTTCGTGTTTAGATCAATTTCCCTTCAAATACGATTTTTTTCCCGCAAGGAACGACTTGAATTGATCCATTTTCTTTCTTTTCTGTAAAGATCGGCTCTTCCATCCGCCGGACGGGCATATAGCCCTCTTCCTTCATTAAAGTGAGAATGGTATCAATCGTTTCATCTTCCGTTACTTCAAACCGTTTCTTCTTTGGCTTTGTCATTCCTTAATTCTCCTCTTTTTCACTGCTTTCACCCAGAATCCGCCGTGGATCGCTTTCGGCTCAAAAGCGATGATAAACGCTTTTTCATCAAGCGTTTTAATCGTATCATAAAGCTGAAGCTCATATTTGCGCGGCGTCAGAATCTGCATGGCGGTCCGGTCTCCTTCAAGTCCGCCCGCAACCCAGCTTGTAACCCCGTATCCTTTTTCCCGGAGCTGTTTCGGCAGGTCCAGATCAAGCTCTTTCGTAATGACGTTGACTGTTATGTAGCCGAGCGCCAGTTTTTCTTCAATTTTCATTCCCACTATGACGCCGAGGCCGTAGCCGAGCGCATAGGCAATGACGTTTTGAATTTGATTCAGATTGCCGAGCACAAGACTCAGGCCGGTCACATACACAAGGATTTCAATCGTACTGATGCCTGCGGCGAAATAGCGCTGTCCCTTTAATGTCAGAATCATCCTGATCGTAAAGAAAGAGACATATATAATGTTAATGATGAGAATAATGAGAACCATACCTATACTGTTGGATAAAATCGTCTGCATCATTGATTCCCCCTCCTCTGACTTTGAAAAGCCAATCTTTCAATTAAGGATAGTTTACCCTCTTTTCATCATTTTCAAAAGAAAAAAAAGCCCGCCCCGCAAGGCAGACTTTCAAGCTCTTATCAGTGAAGCTCGGCTTTTTTCAATCGTTTGACGGCTTCATATTCCTTCTCAAGTTCACTCAGCGTGTATCCGGACAGTTCCTGAACATGGTCTTGATAAAACCCTGAGCGGATCAGCTTTGTTCTCAGGTGCTGTTTTTTCCGATTAATGGCTTCTCGCAACAACGGGGCCATCTTCATCATCCCTTTCCGAATCATAAAGAGTAGTGCCGCTTTCGAATTGCTGTTGCTCTCATCATATCTCGGCCGGGTCCTCAAAACAACACGCTTTATTAGAAAAATTTGTAAACATTGTGAAAGACAAATTTCGACTTATAAAGGGATCAGCGAAGCAGTAAAGTACTCTGAAATAAGCGGCCATGTCACAGCCGTAAAAACGAGCATGATGATAACCGCCGCGGAAATACAGTACATCACGTCAGCCGCAGGCTTTTCAGCCGATTTGTATAGAATCTGCACAAACTGCACCATCGCCGAGGCGGCCAGAAACAAGGTCAGCGCCGTAAACACCACGGTGATGACCGGCAGATTCAATATCGCGAAAATCATCCACACGATAGAGCAGGCGACAGCCGGAACCAAAAGCGATCCGACCCCCGCGGCCGCATCCCGCATCGTGATTTTCTGTTTCATCATATAGCGTGATACAAGCCAGACCGCGCCCGCCGCAGCGGCAAAAAAGACGAGCGTATACACGAGAACGACGGTAAAGCCGTCAAAAAACGTATGATGCCGCTCCCCGTATCCGAGAGGCCTTTGCTGGCTTGCCCTCAGCTGAAACCAATTTCCGATTGAGAAAAAGATACTGAATACAAGCATTGAAATAAGAGCATATTTAAAGCGGGAAAAGCCGTCTTCCCCAACGACCTTCACCGGTGATGTCAAAATGCGCAGCGCGAAACGGCAATAACGTTTGACCGCGGCCCATGCAGAAGCGAGTTTTTCCGTAAAAGCCGAAGCCGGGCGCCGTTCCTTATCTTTTTTCTTTTGCTTTTGATAACGTCCCGCATTTCTGGACATTCTCGACAGCGGTTCTTCATCAGTCCCCTGATGCTGTTTTTCTTCTTCCAACGTTTCTTTTCTTTCTTCCGTCATGTCAGCAACTCCTATCAAAAAAATACGGCGGAATTTGTTAAACAAGAAAATAAAACACTTATATAAGGTACCGAAGCGTCCTTAAACAGTCAAGCGGTTTTCTTCACCCGGACACCCACATGACGTTTTATAGTATGTATTGGTTTTACGGAATAGGACAAAAACAAAAAACCGGCTGTCCTCAGCCGGTTTTCCGTTATTTCAAGAAGATGAAATACAGGATAAAGATGACGAACAGCCCGTACATAATCGGGTGAACGCTTTTTCCTTTTCCTTTGCAGATCATTGTAATCGGGTAGAATATAAAACCGATCGCAATCCCCGTCGCAATGCTGTACGTCAGCGGCATCATAATCATCGTTAAGAATGCCGGCACAGCCACCTCGAATTTATCCCAGGCGATCTTACCGAGCGGCGCCACCATCAGCGCGCCGACAATAATTAAAGCCGGAGCCGTCACATTCGTGGTGACAACTGACAGAAGCGGCGAGAAAAACATCGCCAGCAAAAAGAGAATGCCCGTCACAACAGCCGCGAAGCCGGAGCGCGCCCCCGCCGCAACGCCTGAGCTGGATTCAACATAAGAAGTCGTTGTAGACGTACCGAGTACGGCTCCGATAACGATTGATGTCGAATCTGCCAGAAGCGCTCTTCCCGCACGCGGAAGTTTGTTTTCCTTCATCAGCCCGGCCTGTGTCGCTACAGCCACCAGCGTTCCGGCCGTATCGAAAAACCCGACGAACAAGAAAGTTAAAATGACAATCAGCATTTGGACGGAGAAGATATCCGGAAGATGCATCCACGCCTGTCCGAAAGTCGGCGCAAGACTCGGCACGCTGCCGACAATGTGCGTCGGAACCGGAATCAGTCCGCAGACCATGCCGGCAACCGCCGTCAGAAGCATTCCGATAAATACGCCGCCGTTTACGCGAAGCACCATCAGAATGACCGTCACAATAACACCGAAAACCGTCAGCAGCACAGGGCCGCTGTGAATATTGCCGATAGACACCAAAGTCGATGAGTTCGCTTCAATAATGCCCGAACCCTGCAAACCGACAAATGTGATAAACAAACCGATACCCGCGCCGACCGCCAATTTCAGCTCAGGCGGAATCGCATTAATGATTTTTTCCCGCAGTCCCGTCAGCGAAAGCGCCACGAAGATAATTCCGGAAATTAAGACGCCGGAAAGCGCAGCCTGCCATGAAATCCCCATGCCGAGTACGACAGAGAAAGCAAAAAACGCATTTAATCCCATACCCGGCGCAATCGCGATCGGATACTTTGCAATGAGCCCCATTAAAATACAGCCGGCCGCAGATGCCAAGGCTGTAGCGGTGAACACCGCGCCCTGATCAATTTTTAATGCTTCGGGAAATCCTTTCACACCGTTTAAAGACAATGTCAGCGGATTGACGAACAGAATGTACGCCATTGACAAAAAGGTCGTTAAACCGCCGATGATTTCATTACGATAGCTTGTCCCCAGCTCATCAAACTGAAAAAATTGCTTCAAGCCAATTGCCTCCTTCATTCTCTCCCATTTATTCTGCCCGTTATCCGCCAAATAAAAAACGCCCCAAATACATTTGGGACGCTTGACTACATACGTTCAGTCTGAATAAATAAGAATGGATTATTTATATCAAACGATTGAGATTGATCCGTAGTCAAGCCATTTACGGTAGCTTGGTAGAAACTTGCGGGCCATATCCCCGCCATTATACGATATCTGCATATTTGATTTCTGAGTCTATTGTATCAATTCAATTTTGAAAACTCAATAAAAAAAACGAACAATCCCGTTAAAAAAATTTGGTTTATTCGTTAATTGACCAAAAATGGAAGACGGCAAAAGCCGCCTTCCAGACATCATTTTCCGTCCGCAGGCCGAACCGGCACCGCGAATGTGATCTTGCTGTCACCTGCTAAAATGTTCATGGCCGTTTGATTGACGTACAAAGCGTATGAATCGAATGAAAAATCGCGCAACGAATAGTCTTTATCGGATGAATCATCCAATTCAAAAACGGATTCCATTTCACCCGTTTTAAGATTCATGACTTTCGCCTTATTCCCTTTCAGATAATAGCCTTTTTCATACTCATCAACTGATGGCCAGGTTTTCATTTTTTTCGTATTGCCGAGACCGATTGACTCACCGACATTGATCAGCTGATCTTCATCCGCCTTGCTTACATCAATTCCGCTGAATTGATAATCCACAATTACCCGTCTGCCTTGCTGTTTGATTTTTTTGATGGTAATGCCGACATGATGATGTTTCGTTTCATAGCTGACGGGCAGTTTTGTTTTCAAAGGGACAATTTCTCCAGGCTCTGATTCTGATTTTATATCACCCGTTATGAAAAGTGTTTTCGCTTTCGGGTCTATCGGTTTGCTGAATTGAGTTTGGCCGCGTATTCTTTTCCCGCCTCCGGGAAGATTCTTTCTGCCGCCAAGTTCAATATTCGACATCGTCATTTCATAATGGTTTCCTGCATCATCCGTTGCTTCGTCAATCGAGATGGCATCATTTTTAGCTGCATCTAGAAAGTCGATAGAATACAGGAGAGCCGATCCCATCGTTCCGTTCTCCGCCCGGATATCGAAAAAGCGGTATAATCCGTGATTTACATTCACAGCTTTCGTTCCTTCAAGAGAAACGGACTTTTGTTTTTTGATCGGAAGTGTAAAGCGCCAGTTTCCGGGGATATCCTTGATTTGTGTAATGACAAGCGGAAGCTTATCACCGTCTTTCAGCTTTGAGCCGTCCGTGAACAGGCGAAGCTGCCCAGCGTACCGCCCGTCTTTCATTTTTTTCATATCACTGCTGTCATAATCCTCTGCTAACATATTCCGTGGATCTTTATAATCAACTTGAAAAGAGATGCTCTCCTCATCTGATTTCAAATTGTCAACGGTAAAATTGTAAACGAGCTGTCCGCTGTCGTAATACACACTTTTCACTGTCACCGTAATCCCGCGTGATTCCGCTTTCTCATTCAGTTTTGTCACCAAATTGCTTTTAAACAGCGCAGAACCTGCCTTATCCTGAAACAGACTGTAAATTTGTCCGGCAACAGGAATGTTTCCCATAGCCGTATTAACGGAGGGCATGAATAAACCTGAGGACAGATACAGAATAAACAAAGCAGCAGCAACCGCGAGGCCGTTTATCACTTTTCGTCCCCATCTCCGTCTGACGGCGCCTTCTTTTCCGGCACGGACAGCAGCGCTGTGTATCACGTTTTTCAATTCAGCTTTCGGCACGTCAATGTCCTGATACAATTGCTTCATTTGATGCTTTTCCATATATGTTTATCCTCCTTTTCCAGCTCCTGCTTCAATGCTTTTCTCGCCCTGTGCAGATGCGTTTTCACAGTGCCTTCCGCCATACCGGTCTGTTCAGCGATCATAGCAATCGAGAAATCTTGAAAATAATAAAGCTGAATGGTCAGCTGTATATGTTCGTCAAGCGTTTCCAAGGCATTCCGAAGATCTATGTATTCTTCAATGTTCTTATTCTCCGCGCGTGTATCATGTTGCGGCTCAAACGGGATGACGTCTCCGTGCTTTTTCCTCATCGCAAAAATCGTATGAAGCAAAATCCGGATCAGCCACGTTTTAAAATATTTCGGCTCCTTCAGCTGCGCGATATGAAGAAAAGCCTTGTAAGCCGTTTCCTGAACAGCGTCCAGCGTATCTTCCTTGTGATGCAAATAGAGATAAGCTGTTTTATATAAAGTCTCCTGATGAGCTGTGATCAGTTTTTCAAAGGCTGCGGCATCACCTTTTTTCGCCTTTTTGATCAATCGTTCTTCCTTCACCTTATCCACCTCCTATGCTGTTAGATATGAATCAGGGCAAAACGGTTTCAAAAAGATGAAAAAAAACGCCTCTTTTTTAAAAGAGACGTTTTTTTATCTTCATTTATTCCCACTCAATGCTTTCTAAACATTATAAGAATTAATTTATTGAATATCAAGCCTTTTGGGGTTTGTAGTTCCTTGATTTAGAAGTTACCATTAAAAATATTGCTCCCCCGTGTTCTGAATATTATGGGAGGGGGTAAATACTGTGATTTAGTGTTTTAGTTGACCTTATAATAAAAAAAGCGCACTAAATCGAATTGAAAGGTGCAAAAACATGATTACAAATCAACAATTAGTCATAAACAATTTGGAAGAAAAATTAAAATCATTTACCCATACAGTTAGCGGAGAGCTTACAAAGGAAGAAGATTTCATCATAGCAAATACAAAAATCCCCACTGATACATTCAATGTAATATTACCGAAATCTCCAAATATCAAAAATACAGTTAAGATCAGACATGGAATCGATAATTTTTCATATAAAAAATATCCCTTTAGTATTTGGATTGATGCTCAGTATTTAACTGAGGATTGGACAAAACTTATACAAGAATATGATCTAAAAGAAGCGGAACGTAATGTAATGATGAAACTTGAAAATACTCTTAATGTTGGGCAAAGAATTTCCCATCAGCTTATGATTACTGCTGTGAAAAATGATGAAGAACTTTTAAAATATATAGACATATTCACGAGCTTATTTGAGGGTACACCAGAAAAAGATGCACTAGAAAGTTATTTTAATACGTTTTCACAAGTAAAATTAGGTTCAGAAGTTCAGATGTTTATTGGATGCATAGATGAAATGCCTGTAACTACCGGTTTATTAATAGAAACCAAAGATAGCTATGGTATTTATGATGTGATGACAAAAGAAACATTTAGAGGTAAAGGAATTGGCAGTGAAATGTTTCAATTTCTTCTAAAGCAAACAAAGGATAAACAAAAACCAGTTGTATTACAGGCTTCAGAGGATGGAAAAAATATCTATAAGCGATTTGGATTTATAGATGTCGGAGAAATGGTTGTATTTGAATAGAGGGTTTCTTTAATTTGCTTAATTTGAACAAACTTTATTCTAAAACAACATTAATTATTATCCCATTGTGGAATACTTTTTCTTTAAAATTCACGATTCAATTAATAATATTGGATCAATTGTTGCTATAAAAGAAAAAAGAGCTTAGAACCCTTATAAACCAAGGATTCTAAGCTTCTTTTGACTATTCCCACTCAATCGTTGCAGGCGGCTTGCTCGTAATGTCATACACGACGCGGTTGATGTGTTTCACTTCGTTGACGATCCGTGTTGAAATCACTTCAAGCACATCCCAAGGGATACGCGCCCAGTCAGATGTCATGCCGTCAATTGATGTTACGGCACGGATACCGATTGTGTAATCATACGTTCTCGCATCTCCCATGACGCCGACGCTGCGGATGTCAGGAAGAACCGTGAAGTACTGCCAGATGTCGCGCTCAAGGCCGTGGTTCGCCACTTCTTCACGCAGAATCGCGTCTGATTCACGAACGATCTCAAGTTTTTCTTCCGTTACTTCGCCGAGTACGCGGATGCCAAGTCCAGGGCCCGGGAACGGCTGACGCCATACGATATCATCCGGAAGGCCGAGCTCTGTGCCGAGCGCGCGCACTTCGTCTTTGAAAAGGGTGTTCAGCGGCTCGATCAGTTCAAACTGCATATCTTCAGGAAGTCCGCCGACATTGTGATGCGATTTGATCGTTTGCGCCGTTGCAGTACCGCTCTCGATAATATCCGTGTAAAGCGTTCCTTGCGCAAGATAATCGATGCCTTTAAGCTTGTCCGCTTCATCATCAAATACGTAAATGAATTCGTTGCCGATGATTTTGCGTTTTTGCTCTGGATCAGAAACACCTTTCAGCTTGTTTAAGAATCTGTCTTTCGCATCAACTTTAATGACATTCATATTAAAGCCTTCGCTGAACGTTTTCATGACGCCTTCCGCTTCGCCTTTACGAAGCAGGCCGTGATCGACGAAAATACAAGTCAGCTGGTCGCCGATCGCTTTATGAATTAAAGCAGCCACAACAGAGGAATCAACACCGCCGCTTAGCGCGCAAAGAACCTGCTTGTCTCCGACTGTTTCACGGATTTTTTGCATTTCGATTTCGATAAAGTTTTCCATTGACCATTTGCCTTCACAATCGCAAACGCCGAATACAAAGTTTTTCAGAAGATCATTGCCGTATTCAGAGTGGCGCACTTCCGGGTGGAACTGAACGCCGTACCAATTCTTGTCCGCTTTGCTCATCGCTGAATTCGGACAGTGATGGCTTGTTGCGTCAACAGTGAAGCCTTCTGGAACTTCTACAACCAAATCGCCGTGGCTCATCCAGACAACTTGTTCTTCCGGAAGATCTTTGAACAAGTCAGGAGTTCCTTGAATCTGAATGTTGGCTTTTCCGTATTCGCGCTGGCTTGCCGCCTCGACTTTTCCTCCGAGATAATGAGTCATCAGCTGCATGCCGTAGCAGATGCCTAATACAGGAATATCGAGTTCAAAGATTTTTTCGTCACAGCGGAAAGATCCTTCATCATATACACTGTTCGGTCCGCCTGAAAGGATAATTCCTTTTGGATTCATTTCTTTGATTTCCTCAGCTGTCAACGTATGGGGGTGCAGCTCGCTATATACGCCAAATTCACGGATCCGGCGGGTAATCAGCTGGTTATACTGACTGCCGAAATCAAGAACAAGAATCATTTCATTCACTAACTTCGTCATGGTTGTCACCTAATCTCCTCTAAGTTTTTGACACAGAAAAAACGGAGGACAAACGTTCAGCCCTCTGTCGCGCAAGACTTGTCCGGAAGCCCGGCTTTTTAACGCTCCCGGGCTCCCATTTAACATTCATTTATTCTAACAACAGGACGATATGCGGTCAAGACTATCTTGTTTTAATTATATTTTCCCACAACTGTCCCGATTCATTCCAAAGCTCCGCTGCATTATCCCTGCGGTATAAGGCCCGCTCATAGAGCAGCGTCAGCTCGGACATGTCGTTTGTATGGTACGCCTCGTCAATCCTCGCGGCAAAATCGCGCAGTGTTTCTCCGTCTCCCCTGCTGAATCCTTTTCGTTTCAGCTGGCGGAGCAGCGCGGCATATGCGTCGAAAAAGACGTCTTCATCCGTACGCCGCTTCAATCTGGCTGCTGTAACGTGCGGAATCCAGCGCGCCCGGAGCACCCAGGCGAGTGCCGCCGCGGCTGAAATCACGATGACGATGGCTGCATACGGCCATAGCTGTGCCGCGGTTTTGTTGCGGATCACAGGCTGCGGTGCCGCACTGTGATCCCGTTTTTTCGGTGTTTCTTCTTTTTCTGGCTTTGTTTCCTGACGCTGCTTGTCAGACGGTTCATCCGAATTTCCCGCTGAGCCTCCGCTGTCTTTTGCCGCGGTATGATTTTGCTCTGACGTAAACTCCGTCGGATTGGTGAAGCCTTTTGTCGGCTCAAACGTCACCCAGCCCTGATCGGGAAAATACACTTCCACCCACGAATGGGCGTTGTTGTTTGTGACTTCATAAATGTGGCCGTTATGGTCGCCTGCGTCTTTATACTCGCCGGATGTATAGCCCTTCACCCAACGGGCGGGAATTCCCGCAGAGCGGAGCAGCACGGCCATTGCCGATGAAAAGTTATCACAATATCCTCTTTTCGTTTCAAACAGAAATTGATCGACATAATCCTGATTGTGCTCCGGAACCGCGACATCCTGTGTATTATACGAAAATGCGGAAGATCCGAGATAATCCTCGATCGCCTTCGCTTTATCGAACATATTATGGTGATCCCGCGTCAGTCTGTCCGCAAGCTGTCTCACTCTTTTCGGAAGGCTGTCGGGGACCTGTAAATACCGGTCATTGAATTGATTCTGCTCACGGTATCGTTTCACTTTCACTTTTCTGAGATCATTCAGCTTAAAGACGGGCGCCTGAAAAGTCACCGTGTACCGTCCCATATTGCGGATGTTGCCCACTTGTTCACTGACCGGCGTAATTTGCTCGGTGTTTCCGTTCATTTCAAGCTGAATCGAGTGCTTCGGTTTAATATTGGAGACGCCGATCGGATACATGACGTGATTATAGAGATAATTTTCATCAATGGACACCTGTGCCGTATACCGTCTCGTCTGCACACTCCGGTCAAACCATATATCTTCCACGTTGCCGCCGTTCAGTTTATAGGACATGCCCTGATCGGTCTCCACCCAGCCTTTCCCCGTGTATGTATCCTTCGTTTCCACCCGGAAGTACGCCCGTTCTTTTCCCTTCCATGTGAAAACCGGCGTATCATCCTGCTGAAAAGGGCCGCCCAATGTTTCATCATGATTGCCGTAGCCGATTTTGCTTTCGGCGGCGGGCACTTCTTTGTGGTTTGTTATTTTTTTAAGAAACGGCACGGGGTCCGGCCAGTTCGGGTCTGATTTCGGAGCCGCCAGACCGAACACGACGGAAGCGCAGATAAACAGCATCAGCGGCAGAAACCATTTGAGTATCAATCTTTTTTTAAACGCTATGTGTTCCGTAAGCCGGATGCGCTCCATATACAAAAGCCCCATCATCAAAAAGCCGATAAAGACGATCCGGATGACGGCGTACGCGGCATCATAAGGAGTAAACGTATCAAGCACGGTGATATACGCCACCGTCATGATAAAAAAGAATAATATTTTCCGCTGATAGATCACCCAGTAATGCAGCAAATACACGAGCAGCCATAAAAGCACAAAAAACAGCAATGTGCGGAATGACGGATTCATGTCATTCCATCTTCCGGACCCGATGTGGCGGGCATTTTGCATCACGTCCCGCAAAAAAGAAACGAGCCATTCCGGCTGAAAAACCGAACCTTTATAAAACAGGATGTGAATACTGATCAACGTAAACAGAATGCAGGACGGCACGGTGACGTACCACCTCATCCGGAAGAATGACAGCAGAAATGCCAAACCGATAAAAACGATGAAAAAACCGGTATGTTTTGTATCTGTAAAATTGTGCAGCGGCCTGAGCCATTCCCATAACAATAAAAAAGCGAGAAAATAAAACAGCAGCAGACTCAGCCTGCTTCCCTGGTTCTCGTCATGCGGCATGGCGCGCCACCTCTCTTTCTAAACAACATGGGACACCCGTTTGTCCCTGATCATTTGCACCTTAATATTTTTTTGAGCGAAGATGAGAGCGAGTTTCCGTTCTTTCTCTGAAAGCGCGGCATTCGTTTCTTTCGCCAAAAACACCGTCATGTCAGCACGGCCGGGCTCAGCCTGTTTGAGAAGGTCTTCTGTAAGACTGCCCGTCACGACGGCAATGGAAGCTTTGCGGACGCGCGGATCCGCCAGCTCTTTTCCTAAACGCCCGCCTGCATCAGCTTCTTCCGATTCTGAAGCTGATGCCAGGTAACGCAGCATCTTTCTGAAATGCCGGTCTCCCTCCCGGACGGGAAATACGGTCCGGTCGCTCCCCAATGAAATAAATCCTGCGGGAGAGCCCTTCACAAGCGCCGTGTAAAGCAGGGATGCCGAAGCTGATACCGCGGCTTCAAACGATGGGGACGGCCTGCAGTCCAAAAGGAGAATCATATTCACACTCTGCAGCGGGTCAAATTCCTTCGTCATCAGCTCATTTCGCCGCGCCGATGTTTTCCAGTCAAGTGCGGAAAACCGGTCGCCCGGCTGATAATTTCTGACGCTCGCAGCCATTGCTGAGCGGTGTACCTGAAACGGAGCGCCGGCAGCCGTACCCTCTTCTCCGGATGCGGCCTGCGGCTTATAGTGAACAGACCCGTACGCCGGGAAAACCAGAAACGTATCCGTTACGGAAAACGACGCCGTCTTGTCCAAAAGCCCGAGAACATCTCCCGTCCGCACTCTTATCGTATGTAAATGATGCTCTCCGCGCGGCACCTGCGGCAGCTCATATTGTAACGTCAGCTTCCTTTGAAACCACGGAAACACGAGCTGTTTCGCACTGCGCCTCTCGCCAAGCGTTTCCGGCATCACATCTTCAATGACCATATATGTCAGCGGAAACGGCAGGCGCCTCGTCAGCCTGATGGTGACAGACAGCCTGTCGCCTGAGGTTAACTGGGCGGAGGACACGTCACGCGCCACCTGAAACGCCCGCAGCGGGTACACAGCGACCAGCCCGGCGTAAACGGTAAACGGCAAAAACGCATAAAATAAAAACCAGCTCACAAATCCGCCCTGAAACATGGCATAAGAAAAGACAGCCGCCGTCAGTACGGCCAACATAAGCAGCTTCCAGCCATATAGAAGCCAATGCATCTTCTTTCTCATTAGCGGACCGACATCCTTTGAACGGGCACTTTTTCCGTTTGCATGATGTCTTCTATAACCGCTTCCTGGGTCACATCGTTAAATTTCGCCTCGGCGGTCAAGATCATTCTGTGCGGCAGCGTATACGGAGCCAAATACTGGACGTCATCAGGAATGACGTAATCGCGGTCATGAAGCAGCGCGTACGCCTGCGCGGCTTTCATTAATGAGATTGAACCGCGCGGACTTACGCCCAGATGTACGGACGGATGCCGGCGGGTATGCTGAGTAATGCCGACGATATACGCTTTAATTCCATCATCCACCCGCACCTGCTCCAATTTTTGCTGAAGGCTGATAAACTGTTCTTTAGAAATGACGGGCTCGATTGTTTCAAGCGGATTGCGCCCTTCCTGCAAAGACAGAACTTGAAGCTCTTCCTCGGCAGTCGGATAGCCCATGCGCAGCTTAAATAAAAACCGGTCAAGCTGAGCTTCGGGAAGCGGATACGTTCCTTCATATTCAACCGGGTTTTGTGTGGCCATGACGAAAAACGGCTCAGCCAGCCGCATTGTCTTTCCGTCAATCGTGACATTCCCTTCCTCCATTGCCTCAAGCAGGGAAGACTGCGTTTTCGGAGAGGTTCTGTTAATTTCATCAGCCAGCACGATATTCCCCATGATCGGTCCCGGGCGGTATTCAAATTCCATCGTTTTCGTATTATAAATAGAGACACCCGTCACATCTGACGGCAGAAGATCCGGCGTGAACTGAATCCTCTTAAAGTCAGCTCCGATCAGCTTGGCCAAAGCGCGGACCATCATCGTTTTTCCGACTCCCGGCACGTCTTCCAGCAGCACATGCCCTTTTGCGAGAATGGCGGCCAGACTGAGTATGGCGATATCCCGTTTTCCTATGATGATGTTTTCAATATGCTCAACGGCTTTCTCCAGCAGCGGATGCAGCTCTTCTTTATAAGCCATTCTTCTCCTCCTAGTCATCTCTCAAATTTCAATTATCGTAACCTAACTTTACCACAAAATATAAACAGTATAAAAAAACGTTTCCAGCGAATTGTTTCCAGTCTGAAAAAGGAAAAAGCTCCCTTTAGAAAGGAAGCTTTATTTCAGCTGGAGAGGCTCCATATGAATGTGTGAATGGTCAATGGCATGTTCATCTTTCATCTTGCGTTCTACCTCATTTGCGATCTCATGACTCTCTCTAATGTTCAGATCTGACGGCACTTCAATGACGACATCAATATGAACGGAGCTGCCCAGATATCTCGCTTTAATATCTTTTAAACGGCTGACGCCCCCAATCTGTTCAATCGTCTTTTTATAATCAGAAATATGTTTGACATCAAAACCGTCAGTCAGCGAATGAGAGGATTCCTTAAAAATATCCCACGCGGTTTTGCAGATGATCAACCCGATGATAAACGCGGTAACCGTATCCACCCAAGCCAAATGGAACTGTGAAGCAAAAATTCCGATAAACGTGCCGATACTGACGAGCGCATCTGATTTATTATCAGCGGCCGCAGCTGAAAGGGCCTGGCTGTTTACCTTTTTGGCAAGCCCTTTCGTATAGCGGCAGACCATCAGCATCACGACGGCGCTCCCCGCGGCCGTCCAGGCGGCTATCATATCCGGTGTTTCCTCTTTAACGGAAAAAATAGATTGTGCGGCGCTGAACAGCACTTGCATTCCGACAAGCATCATAATAATGGAAGCGATGAGTGACGCGACGGTCTCGGCCCGAAAATGGCCGTAAGGATGATCTTCGTCAGGAGGTTTCTGAGAGATGCGCAAACCGATGAAAACAGCCGCAGATGCCGCGATATCAGTCGCATTATTTAAACCGTCGGCCTGAAGCGCTTCTGAGTGAAACAAATAACCGATCACAAGCTTCACAGCCGACAATGCCGCATATGCGCCTATACTGACAATCGCTCCGGTTTCGCCTTTTTTCAATTCATGATATCTCTCCACTGAAAATCCTCCTTCCCGTTCAATTTTTCCTTCATTATCATACAAAGCGAGGACACAGTGGGTCTATAGAAACATGATTCACTTTCCACAGAAAAATAGTAAGCATAGAACATTTATGCGCTCAGGAAACTTATTTTTATTCACGAAAAACCTCTCATCCCAATCGTATCAAGGATTCTCGCCAACCCATGTTCATGGAATTATTTTCAAACCCATTAAAACACAAAAATAACAGAAAATTATTTCTTTTCCTTCCGGCACCTTCTGCTGTACGGTCGAGAAAAAATGTCATATTTTCTTACATCATTTTCAACTGCCTGTGGCATTTATGATAGAATAATACTTGTCGGAATATTCAGCATAAACAAACCAAAAGGAGGCAAAGAATGAATCAGCCTAACTCTTTATCAAAGGGATTAAAAACCCGGCATATGACTATGATTTCAATTGCCGGCGTGATCGGCGCCGGATTATTTGTCGGAAGCGGATCCGTCATTCATTCCACCGGACCCGGAGCGATTGTCTCATACGCATTAGCAGGACTATTAGTGATTTTTATTATGAGAATGCTGGGGGAAATGTCCTCCGTCAACCCGACAAGCGGTTCGTTTTCACAGTACGCGCATGACGCCATCGGTCCTTGGGCCGGTTTTACGATCGGATGGCTGTATTGGTTTTTCTGGGTCATCGTCATTGCCATTGAAGCCATTGCAGGCGCCGGAATCATACAGTACTGGTTCCCGGGCATTCCGTTATGGCTGACGAGTCTGCTTCTGACCGTGCTGTTAACACTGACGAATATTTATTCAGTTAAATCGTTCGGCGAATTTGAATACTGGCTTTCCTTAGTGAAGGTAGCGACGATCGTTGTCTTCTTAATCGCGGGATTTGCGTTCATTTTCGGAATCGTCCCCGGCAGCAAACCGGTCGGGCTGGAAAATCTGGCGGGCAGCGGCGGATTTTTCCCTAAAGGTCCAAGTTCCGTTCTGCTCGGCATCGTCGTTGTCATTTTTTCTTTCATGGGATCTGAAATCGTCGCAATCGCAGCGGGAGAAACGTCAAATCCGGTCGAATCCGTCACAAAGGCGACCCGCTCAGTCGTTTGGCGGATCATTATTTTTTACGTCGGTTCCATTGCGGTTGTGGTCACACTGCTGCCGTGGGATTCAGCCAATATTTTGGAAAGCCCCTTCGTTGCCGTTTTGAGCCATATCGGGGTTCCCGCAGCCGCTCAAATCATGAATTTCATCGTCCTGACAGCCGTTCTGTCCTGCCTGAACTCCGGGCTTTATACGACGTCACGGATGCTGTATTCACTGGCAGAGCGAAATGAAGCGCCGCGGCGTTTTATGAAACTGAGTAAAAGAGGCGTACCGGTTCAAGCCATTATCGCCGGCACCTTTTTCTCCTATATTGCCGTTGTTATGAACTACTTTTCTCCCGACTCCGTATTTTTGTTCCTGGTCAATTCATCAGGGGCGATCGCACTGCTCGTCTATCTCGTCATCGCCGTCTCGCATCTGAGAATGAGAAAGAAAATCGAACGGACAAACCCTGAATCTCTTAAAATCAAAATGTGGTTTTATCCGTACTTAACCTACCTGACGATCATCGCCATTTGCGCCATCTTGTTATCTATGCTGTTTATCAGTTCAATGCGGTCTGAATTTCTGCTGACAGGATTTATTACTCTGCTGGTACTTGCCTCATATGTATTCCGCAAAAAACAAAAACCGAAAGAGAGCGCTTCCGAAAGCCGGATTGCGCAATAACCGCAAACACCCCCCTCAAAAAAGGGCGGGTGTTTTTTTAACCAACCTGTTCCAGGCAGCATTAACTGTAGTACAGGATTTCAATAAATGATAAGGACAGGATGAAAAATGGCACTAGAAAAATTTGCAGATGAACTGCCGATTATCGAAACACTCCAGCCGCAGAAGAAATCAGACGGCAGCACGTATTATGAAGTCACCATGAAGGAATGCTTTCACAAGCTGCACCGCGATCTCCCGCCGACCCGGCTGTGGGGGTATAACGGTTTATTTCCCGGCCCGACGATCGACGTGAACCAAGATGAGAACGTCTATATTAAATGGATGAATGACCTTCCGGATAAGCATTTTCTGCCAGTGGATCATACCATTCACCATTCAGAAAGCGGCCATCAGGAACCCGATGTCAAAACCGTCGTCCATTTACACGGAGGAGCAACGCCGCCGGACAGCGACGGCTACCCGGAAGCATGGTTCACAAAGGATTTTAAGGAAACGGGTCCTTATTTTGAGAGAGAGGTATACCATTATCCAAACAAACAGCGCGGGGCTCTGTTATGGTATCACGATCACGCCATGGCGATTACGAGGCTCAATGTGTACGCCGGGCTTGCCGGGATGTATATCATTCGCGAGCGAAAAGAAAAGCAGCTGAAGCTTCCCTCCGGAGAGTATGACGTACCGCTTATGATTTTGGACCGCACATTAAATGACGACGGTTCCTTGTCTTATCCGAGCGGACCTGCTAACCCTTCCGAAACGCTGCCCGACCCTTCCATCGTCCCGTTTTTTTGCGGAAATACCATTCTCGTCAATGGTAAAGCGTGGCCGTATATGGAAGTTGAACCTCGGACATATCGTTTCCGCATCCTTAATGCCTCCAATACGAGAACATTTTCTCTCTCGCTCAATAACGGCGGGAAGTTTATCCAAATCGGTTCTGACGGCGGACTGCTTCCCCGCTCTGTCAAAACACAATCTATCAGCTTAGCCCCGGCAGAGCGGTATGATGTGCTCATCGATTTCTCCGCCTTTGACGGAGAACATATCATTTTAACGAACGGCACCGGCTGCGGGGGCGACGCCGATCCGGATACAGACGCCAATGTGATGCAATTCCGCGTCACAAAACCGCTGAAGGGAGCAGACACAAGCCGGAAGCCTAAATATCTTTCAACAATGCCTAATGTGACATCAAAGAGAATACACAATATCAGGACGCTTAAACTCACAAATACGCAAGACAAATACGGCCGGCCCGTTTTGACGCTGAATAACAAGCGATGGCATGATCCTGTGACAGAAGCGCCGAAGCTCGGCACAACGGAAATCTGGTCGATTATCAATCCGATGGGGGGAACACATCCGATACACCTGCACCTTGTTTCCTTCCAAATCCTTGACCGGCGCCCTTTTGACTTAGAGCGTTATAACAAATTCGGCGACATTGTGTATACAGGCCCCGCCGTCCCGCCTCCTCCAAGTGAGAAAGGCTGGAAAGATACCGTGCAGGCGCACTCGGGAGAGGTCATCAGAATCGCGGCGACCTTCGCTCCTTACAGCGGACGCTACGTATGGCACTGTCATATTTTAGAACATGAAGATTACGACATGATGAGACCGATGGACGTCACGGATAAGCAGTAAACAAATATCACCCCTTTTAGAGAAGGGGCTTTTTTATTTATCCAAAAAGAAAAAATAAGAAGACACTTATTTGCATATACTGTAATAACAGGAAGACGATGCACCCTCATTGGAAATCTGGATAGAAAAAGGAATTAGGAGATTAGGGAAAAGTATGAGACAATGAAGGAGTGCACGAAAATTCATAAGGGAAGAAGTGACTTTATGTCTTACTACAACAAACGTAATCAGGAACCGCTGCCTAAAGAAGATGTCAGTACGTGGGAATGCACAAAAGAGGACTGTATCGGCTGGAGCAGAAAGAATTTTGCCGGCAGTGATACCCCGACTTGCCCCCTTTGCGGCAGTAAAATGATCGACGGCGTCCGTTCGTTGGTAAATCTCCAAAACAATAACCAAACGGCATCAAGTTAGACCTCCCTTTTACGAGTCTCAACATAGAGAAGGCCTCCATGTCTCATGAGAGGCCTTTGCGTTATCATGTCCTTTTATGATGCAAAGGAGCATTGAACATGAAAAACGATCGGCAGCAGAAAGATCTGAAGGAAATGGCAAAACGGCGGAAAATGAACCTTGCCGCACAGTCATTCATCGAAACGCTTCATTTTGCCGTTCCGATTCTCCGTTTTTTCAAATGGCTCGCCTCAGCCGCAGCCAGCTTTGTTCATTAAAAAACACCCAGCGGGCGCTGAGTGTTTTTTTCATGATTGGATGACGGAAAAACTGTTGATAATGCCGTTGTCATTTTCCCAGACTTTTTCGCATTTTTTCGTATCCAAATGATAAGCATAAATGGTCCGGACCTTCGCATTCCGCCCCGTTTCATCCTTCAGACGCTTAGCGCCTTTTGCTTCCGCCATGAAATAAATGATGCTGCCGTCTTTAGAAAACTGAGGCTGGGCATCAATCAGCGGAGCGAAGTCCTTCCCGTTTGAGATAATCGTTTCATCTTTTTTCGTTTTGACATTCATCAGACGGATGGACGCTTTTTGTTCCGTCCCTTTTTGTGTATAAGATGTAAAGACAAGGTTCTTTCCGTCCGGTGACACCGCCACGTCGCTGATAAACTGTTCAAGGTTTGTCAGATCCTGAAGGTGTTCGCCCGCTCCTGCTGCAAACCGGATATTCGTCGGTTCAGGGTCAATCCCCTTCTCATTTGCCTCATCCGTTTTTTGATAATCCTCTTTTACAGAATAATGCAGAAGCGCAAAATCGTTTTGGCTGCGGTTATAAAAGAAGCTGCTCACACTGTCGTCTTTCTCATCGGCGGCGGGATACAGATTTTCATAACGTTTCGTTTTCAAATCAAAAGATGCGAGACGGAAAATATCTTCATCCGCTTTTCCGAGACGGAAATAAATGTGCGTCAGATCCTTTGATAAAAACAGACTGTCAGCGCTTGCCGTTCCTTTATAAAGCACCGTCTTCTGTTTCGTCTTCAGATCAAGCTTATAGAGACGCATCTCATTTTGGTCATTATTCCCGACAAAATAGAGCACCTGATGGGCGTCATCCAGCGCAAACGCCGGATATGCCGAAAGCTTTTCCTCGTACAGCACGCGGCCGTCCTCGTAATATTTCGTCATCAGATCTTTGTCTGTAATGGAAACAAGCAGCTTGTCATGGCCGCCGGAGACAACGGCTTTCCCGCCGCCGTCGCTTTTTCCTTTAATCAGTAAAACGGACGCGATGACCGCCGCCGCCAAAACGGCAGCCAGCAACATCCAGATCCATCGTTTCTTCTTCATTATCAATCTCTCCGTCAATCAGAAAAAGCAAGAATCAGTGTCCTTGCTTTTTAAGATGGTCTATTTTAATAGCTGTAGTGTCCGGATACTCTTCCTTTGCTTAATGGATATCCGAGCGCTTTGAACGCTTTCGGGCTGACATCCAATACGGCATTCGGCAGACGGCCTACATCATTTTTGTATACGGTGATAACCTTTTTCGGTTTTGCTTTCGCATAAGCTCTGATTTTCGTTCCGTTTCTCGGAACGTCAAATCCTAATTTTGTCGCGCAATCCCAGTGCCCCAGTTTTTTACCGGAAGATCCTTTTTTACCGACTCCATTATACCATGTAATATTTCCGTTCACTTTTTTAGCACTTGCATCAGAAGAGTAACTGATCGCTCCCAGCGTGCTTCCTGCTAAAATCAATAAGGCTAAGAATAACTTCTTCAAGCTTTCGTCCTCCTGATTCTTTATTCTAGGCAAAATTATACACCAAGAAGACGATTATAATATTTCAATCACTTTACATGTTCATTACAACGTGATGAGACATGCACATAACGACGGCACAATTTCCCGTTCTATATAATTCCATGGTAAATTATACTACAAAATTTAATTCATTAGCGTTATAATATTCATAGAGTATTTCTGCATTCAATATGGACTTTTTATAAGGCCTATTGATAGTTGCATAATATGATATATTTTGAGAAATCAGGCTTTAGGAAGCAGGCACTTTATTCCTTTTAACCGTGGTTCATATTGATCATGTACCTATACTCGTTTCAATCAGACTAGGAGTGATAATCAATGAAAGCGGCAAGATGGCACAATCAAAAAGACATTCGAATCGAAAACATTGATGAACCTAAAGCAGAACCGGGTAAAGTCAAAATTAAAGTCAAATGGTGCGGGATTTGCGGAAGCGACCTTCATGAATATTTGGGAGGCCCGATCTTTATTCCGGTCGGCAAACCTCATCCGTTAACAAACGAAATGGCGCCCGTCACGATGGGTCACGAATTCTCAGGAGAAGTCGTTGAAGTGGGCGAAGGCGTCAAAAATTACAGCGTCGGCGACCGTGTCGTCGTGGAACCGATTTTTGCCACACACGGACATCAGGGAGCCTATAACCTTGATGAACAAATGGGATTCTTAGGCTTAGCTGGAGGCGGCGGCGGATTTTCTGAATATGTATCCGTTGACGAAGAATTGCTGTTTAAGCTTCCTGAAGAGCTTTCTTACGAACAGGGCGCGCTTGTTGAGCCGTCAGCGGTAGCGCTTTACGCCGTCCGCCAAAGCAAATTAAAAGCGGGCGACAAGGCGGCGGTTTTTGGCTGCGGACCGATCGGGTTGCTTGTGATTGAAGCCCTGAAAGCGGCCGGCGCCACAGATATTTACGCGGTTGAACTTTCACCGGAACGTCAGGAAAAAGCGAAAGAACTCGGCGCTATCATCATTGATCCGTCAAAAACGGACGATGTCGTTGAAGAAATCGCTAAACGCACAAACGGCGGCGTTGATGTTTCTTATGAAGTAACAGGCGTTCCTGTCGTTCTCCGCCAGGCGATCCAGTCAACAAACATTGCCGGTGAAACGGTTATCGTCAGCATCTGGGAAAAAGGAGCGGAAATTCATCCGAACGATATCGTCATCAAAGAACGGACCGTAAAAGGCATTATCGGATACCGCGACATCTTCCCTTCCGTTCTTGCATTGATGAAAGAGGGCTACTTCTCAGCAGATAAGCTCGTCACGAAAAAAATCGTGCTCGACGATCTGATTGAAGAAGGCTTCGGCGCTTTAATCAAAGAGAAAAACCAAGTGAAAATCTTAGTCAAACCGAACTAAACCGTTCAGCTGAATATCAGACACATCCGAAAAAGAGCCGTTCCGGCTCTTTTTTTCATCTCATCGTCTTTCCTTCCTTTTCCTTTTAAAAATGATCCCCTCTGCGCAAACTATTTTTTACCCTGTCCCGTCTATCCTTAGGCAACAGCCTATGATACGTATTTTAAAAAAAGGAGCCCTTTGAAGCAATGAAGAACGAAACAGCCAAAGCGTCGCTTGTGACGTGCATAACTGAGCGCAAGGAAGACTTTTACCGGCTGGCGTACAGTTACGTAAAGAACAAGGATGACGCGTTAGATATTGTTCAAGAATCAATTCAAAAAGCGCTGACATCGGTCGAATCCGTCAAAAACCCCGATGTGATCAAAAGCTGGTTTTATAAAATTTTAGTGCGCACGGCCATTGATTTTCTCCGCAAACAGAAAAAACTGAAAGTGATGGATGATGAAACGATCGAGTTTTTAAGCCGAGGAAAGGAAGATCACTACAAGGACACAGACCTTCACGAAGCGCTTGATGACCTGCCGCATCAATATAAAACCATTATCATTCTGCGTTTCTTTGAAGACCTGAAATTAGAAGAAATCGCGGACATCACGGGGGAAAACATCAACACCGTCAAAACACGCCTTTACAGGGGGCTGAAGCTCATGCGCATTCAGCTGACGAAGGAGGATCTTTCTTAATGGAAAAGAGATTAGAACAATTAAGAGAAGAGTATAAAAGTGTGCCCATTCCTAAGGAACTGGACAGCATTGTCGAAAAAGCCCTTCAGCAGAAACCGAAGAAAAAACGAATCGTGATGTGGCCGACATCCGCGGCAGTCGCTGCGGCCGTCTTATTTACCGCCGTTGTCAATATCAACCCGGATGCCGCACAAGCCATGTCTAAAATCCCCGTCATCGGCAAAGTCGTCCAAGCCATCACATTCACGGAGATGAAGGAAGAAAAGAACCAATCAAGCATTGATGTGAAAACGCCTGCTCTGTCCGGCCTTTCCGATCATAAACTCGAAGACAGCATCAACCGGCATTATATGAAAGAAAGCAAAGAGCTGTATCAGGAATTTATGAAGGCGACCTCAAAAAGCAAAAAAGGCCACCTCAGTATTTACAGCGATTATGAAACCGTTACTGACACAGCGGATTTGATCTCAATCCGCCGTGATATCGAAAAAACGCAAGCTTCCTCTTATACGCAAAGCCGTTACATCACGATTGATAAAAAGAATGAGGCCGTGCTTACGTTAAAGAGCTTATTTAAAGATGACCGTTATATTAAAGTCATCAGCGAAAATATTAAAGAACAAATGAAAAAACAGATGAAAGAAGATCCGAATAAAATATACTGGGTCGAAGATAATGATATGTCGGAGCCTTTTAAAGCCATCCGCGCCGACCAGAATTTTTATATTACAGATAAGCACAAACTTGTCATCTCATTTGATGAATACGAAGCGGCACCCGGATATATGGGCGTTACAGAGTTTACAATACCGACCTCCGTCATCTCCAAGCTGCTTGTCGGAGACCGCTACATCAGATAAAGAAAGAAAAAAATCCATGATATCCGCAGATCATGGATTTTTTCTTTCGTCCCGCAACAGCCAAGATGCACAAGGGACCCTTTTCATATATCAGACGCCGGACGGGGGCTGAAAAGTTTAAGAAAATCACAGCATTTCATTCATTTTTTCTGAAACAAAATCCCCTTCCGAATGCGTCTAATTAACGGAACAAATGGAAGACTGTACAGAAATCTGCCATAGCCATCCGCAAAACAGCGAGAATTTCCGCACACATTATTGGAGGAATACCATGTCAGACAAGTCACTGCATCACCGCTATATTCCCGGACTGGATGGACTTCGCGCCTTTGCCGTCCTCGCAGTTATCGCATATCATCTGAATTTTAACTGGGCCGACGGCGGTTTCATTGGTGTTGATATCTTTTTTGTTTTATCGGGGTATTTAATTACATCTATTATATTGCCTGCCCAAGGCAATGCCATCACCCTTGATTTGCGTGATTTTTGGGTGCGCCGGATCAGGCGGCTTCTGCCGGCGGCTTATCTCATGATTATCACGACGGTCATTTGGGTCGTATTGTTTAACAGCGAGCTCCTGCATACCGTACGCGGGGATGCGGTCTCCTCACTTTTTTACATAAGCAATTGGTGGTTTATCTTTCATCAGCTTTCTTATTTCGACAGCTTCGGCTCCCCTTCGCCATTAAAAAACCTTTGGTCGCTGGCGATTGAAGAACAGTTTTATATCATATGGCCCTTCCTGCTGCTTGCGGGAATGTACATATGTAAAACACGGGCCCGGCTTGCGGCCGCGGTCATGTTCCTCGCGTTATGTTCGGCAGTCGTAATGAGTATGATGTATGTGCCCGGCGGAGATCCGAGCCGCGTTTATTACGGGACGGATACCCGCTCATTTGAATTGCTGATCGGCTGCGCTTTAGCTTTAGTGTGGCCGATGAAACGATTATCTTCCAAACGGCTGCCGAGCAGCATGAAACACCTGCTTCACGGGACGGAGCTTGCCGCTTTTGCCGCGCTGCTGCTTTGCGTCTTTTACACGGATGAATATGAACCCTTCCTGTACAAGGGCGGCATGCTTTTGATCAGCATCACCGCAGCGGTTCTTGTCGCATGTTTATGCCATCCGAGCAGCTTTTTGGGACATGTTCTTTCATGGAAGCCGCTTCGCTGGATCGGAACGAGATCATACGGAATCTATCTTTGGCATTACCCGGTTATCGTACTGAGCACACCCGTGCAGGAAATCGGAAATCCGGTTTATTGGCACTGCGCCGTCAGAATCGGCGCCACTTTCATTCTTGCCGAGCTATCTTACCATTTCATTGAACAGCCGATCCGCACTGCGGGCTTCCGGCCATTTTTACGCCGCGTGTTTCTGAACCGCTTTTTGGAATGGAAGACGTCCTCTGTCATCAGCAGAATGTCGCTCGGCCTTATTCTTGCCGCCATTCTCGTATTTGCGGGCGGGCTGTCAGGAATAGCCGAAGAGAAAAAACAGCCGCAATGGACGTACGCGCAAAATGATCAGCAAGAAACCGCCGCCTCTTCGCACAAGACGGCCGATCACGATCAACCGGCAAAAGAAGATGACAGCAAGAAAAAACACAGCGGCGAAAAAACAGACACCGCGTCAGACAAAAACAAGAAAGAACCAACAGACAAATCAAATACAAAGAAAAACGAAGAGAAAAAGGAACGGTCATCTCAAAAAACGGCTGATCCAAAACAAACACAGCCTCAGCAAGACGTGCTGGCTATCGGTGACTCGGTGATGCTGGACATTGCGTCATACCTGCGGCAGTCCCTCCCTCATGTCACCATCGACGGAAAGGTAGGAAGACAAGTCTCTCAAGCACTCCAGCTCACTTCGGAATATGCGTCATTTAATCAGCCGAACAAAGCGGTCATCATCGAGTTAGGGACGAACGGCTATTTCACAAACAGCCAAATTGAATCACTGATCAGCTCCTTTTCAAAAGCCGATATCTATCTTGTCAACACGCGTGTGCCGCGGCAGTGGGAAAGCAAAGTAAACGAATCATTGCGCCGGCAGGCCGAGTTTCGCAAAAATGTGACGCTTGTCGATTGGCACGCAAAAGCATTGCAGCACCCTGAATACTTCACACCGGACGGCGTCCATCTCATACCTGAGGGGTCTAAAGCGCTGACATCCCTCATCGTTCAAACAATGAAATCATGACAAAAAAAAGAGGCCCCAAAAAGGCCTCTTTTTCGTATATCGTCAGGCAAGCTTCTGTCCGCAATTCGGGCAAAAATTCGCGCCTTCCGTTTTCGTTCCGCAGTTCGGACAAAATTTCGGCTTAGCCGCTCCTTCCGAGCCGTTCGCCGGTGCCGTCCCCTGATTCTGCTGACTTTGATCTTGCTGCGGCTGGTTCTGCTGATTTTGGTTCATTTGGTTCATCATTTGATTTGCCGCATTCATTCCCATCATCATGCCCGCCATGTCTGAGGCGGCGCCGCTTCCGTTCATTTTGCCGGATGACATTCCGTCCGTCATGGAAATCTGCTGATAGCGGTTCACATCGCCCACCATGCCGTAAGAAGCGTTTTTCGTAATCATATCCTGAACTTCCTGCGGATAGTTAAAGCTCATAATATTGAAGCCCGTAATCGACATGCCGTCTCCGATCAGCTGCATATCAAGATCTTCTTGAATCCCTTTTCCGATTTCAAAGGAATTCGACTGCAGATTGAACATGTCTTTTCCTTCTCTGGTGATCCATTTCATCAAAAGCTGATCGAGAATAGACGTAATCCGGATTTTAATGTCCTCCACTAAATAGCTGTCTTTGACACCCGCAATCTTATCAATCAATCCGATGTAGTCAATGACCTTGAAGTTAAATGTGCCGTTTGCGCGGATCGGCATACCGCCCGGCATACCTGCCGCCGGAATGTTGATAGCGTTTTTTGTGCCCCACTTCACGGTGAACTCCTTCGTATTCACAAACAGCACTTCAGCCCGCATGCCGCTGTTAAAGCCAAACTTAAACCCTTTTAGTGTAGATAGAAACGGAATGATTTCTGATTCGATATCATAATCGCCGTCATCACGGAAAATCCCTTCAATCTTCCCGTTGTATAAAAAGATGGCATCCTGTCCCGGCCGGATGATCAGACGGCTGCCTTTTTTAATTTCACGGTTGTTCCATTTATAGAAAACCATGTCATCTCTGAATTCTTCCCATTCCACCACATTTGCTAACTGATTTCTGAAAAAACCCATGTATGCTCAAATCCTTTACATATAATTTAAAAACTTCCCTTGCTTCCGCTGTAACTCGTGCCGCCCCTCGTGACTCCGCCGTCATTGTCATTATCTTTATCAGGCTTTTTTTCTCTTGTAACGTCGGTTCGGATATATGTGTCGTGCTGGCTCAGCACTTCAGACGTATCGTGATTCATATACGTGCTGCCGGTGACGGTGACCTTGCCGCCGGAATTGTACACCATCACGGTGACGGCGATTCCGGCCGCGGCTGCGGCAATAATGAGCTGAAACCACCATGTGAGCAGCAGATTGTCAGACTTGTCGTCCGGGCTTTTCCCCATATCTTTATAAGCCATCTTGATGTAGGTCTGAAACGCCTTTTCATAATGGCCTGCGGAAATATCTGACGAGATCGTATTTCTGATCGTATTCAGCCGGCTGTTATTCAAATACGTCTCCGCCTTTTTATATCCGGAGATAAATACTTCCCGATTTTTCATATCAATGGTCAAAATCGCCGTGCTTCCGCTAAAATGACTGTCATAAAAATCACCGGCGTACTGCTCGATGTCCTTACCGCCCGTTCCGTTTGCGGTAAGAATGATAAAATCGGTATGGCGCTTTGCCCCGAGCTTCCCGGCCAATTCCTCAAGTTTCTTCGTTTCATCCTTCGTTAATAAATGAGCATTGTCATAAACATATTGCTTCTGTTCCGCGGCAGACGCCGATGTATGTAAAGAAAAAGACATCATCAGAAAAAGGACGAAACAGAAGAGACACGCTTTTTTTATCGATACTTTCATCAAAAACCGCCTCCTATCATAAGTGAGACGAGTCTTAATGCTAAAAACGCACCGGCGGTTATGCCGCCGAACCACGCGGCCACTTTTCCGGCACTGATCGGCGGTTTGCCGACAACCTTGCCCGTCTGCCCGTTCATCGCAAAAATGTGCTCAGCCCGCTCATAGTCGTAGCTGACCATCCAGACCGGAAGCAGTACGTAAAAGCTGCTGATTTTATCGGTCTGAATCTGCTCATCCGTAATGTCAGCCGTCGTATATCCGGAGAAGGTGGATCTGATATAAGAATCAATATAATGGCTGATTTTATCCTTCGCCCGCGGAAAGAGATCGTCATCGGTATAATTGTACTTTTCCGCAATATATCCCGCTAAATAGGCCGTATTAAACTCCTTCAGCTCACTGTATGAGTAAGGCTCCAATTTGTCCATTAATTCATCATTCATTTTTTCTGAAGCGTCGACCGGAATTTTGAGATAATCAAGATTGATATCGCGGTACGCGTTGTAATATTCGGTCTCCGTCACCCGGTATTCTCCATCTTCATAGTGATGCACTCTCGTACAAACGGCATTGACCTGAACCTTGCTGTTTAAATCAAACATCCAAAACGGCACGTACATGCCCGTTATGCTCTTCACCCGATCGGCAGTCATAAACCCTTTCGGTGTCAGACGGCCGTTTCGGCACCACTTTTTAAAAGCGCTCATGGCTTCTTCTTTACTGATCGTAAAAGGAATCACCATCGAAGGCGCGAGATTTCCCGATAATCGGTCGGCGAGAACGGCGGCTCCTCCGCAAAACCCGCACGTCGTGGCCGTCGTTTCCGCCTCAGTCATTAATACCGCGCCGCAATTTTCACACCGGTACTCGTTCGCCTCATTTTCGGAAAATCTCGTCGTAATATACTCCTTTGGCAGGCTTTCAATCTGATCCTGCCGCCCGCAGCTGTGACATGTCAGCATGCCGGATGAACTGTCAAAGACCATATCATCGCCGCAGTTCGGGCATTTATAAGAAATGATCATTCTGTTTCTCTCACTTTCTCTTTATATCGGACAAAGCTGCAGCCCGCTGTCTATTGATCTTTACTGAAAAGCATTTTCTGCTTAAGCGCCGCCAATTCATCATCGACACTGCTTTGATTGCTGTCATATTTAGCCGTCAGCTCGTCAATATCGTCTTTCGGAGACGCGTTCAGCTCAGCCATCGCATTGGCATGATCAAGCGCTTGGTTGACCTTGTCTTCCATTCTGCCGAAAGCTGTCATCGATTGGCCCGCATTTGACACAGAGGACCCCAATTTGTTCATTCTCTCCTGCGTTTTTGCCACAGACCACTTCGCTTTGATGGCATTTCTTCGCGACTCAAGCTCTCCGATATCAGCGACAAGCTTGTCATGCATTTTGCGCATTTGAGAGGCGTTGGAAGAAGCGAGCTGATAAGCCGTCTGCAGCTCAGTCAGTCTTGATTCAACAGCCGCTTTCCTTTCCAAAAATGTCCGCGCATCGGCTTCATTGCCGGCCTGCAACGCTTTCATCGCATAACTTTCCATCTTTTCGGCATCAGCCTGGCATTCTGTTAACGCTCTTTTCGCCCGCTGTTCCTCAGCCATGACAGAAGCCGTCTCCGCTTTCACTTTTCCTAAATCACTGTTCAGATTCCGCAAATATTGATCAACCATTTTTTCAGGGTTTTCAGCTTTATCCAGCAGCGCATTGATATTGCTTGACATGATGTCTTTAAATCTTCCTAAAATACTCATTTTTCATTTTCCTCCCAAAATTAAATAGTAACAAGTTCATAGTTATCTATACTGTTTTTTTCGAAAAAAGTTTCATTTTCTCATGAATTTATGTATTTTTATATGAAAATAGTCTCATCCAGCCCATTTGTGCCGGCGGAAATTCTTTATGACCAGATACAGTGAGAACAAAAAATAAACAAACAGCCCGATCATCAACCCGCTCATTAACGGATAATGTTTCGCAGCATACACAAAGAAATCAAGCTGCGAAATCTGTTCAGGACTTGTAATCGTATCCGTCCCATTCAAAAGCTTTGAAAATTTCGCCGTATCATTCCAATCAAACGAATCAGAAACAAGCTCACTCCCCTGATACCAATTCACAGCGGCGAGACAGAGAAAACAAAAAACAGAAAACGCGCATTGCACAATAAGAAAAACATGTTTCATGAAAAACATTCCTCCGCGGTTCAATATCATAGGCCGTCACACTGTACATGACGGCAGCAGCAGAAACTTGGTTTTACTCAGAACTGATAAAAACGTGATTGTATGTACTTCACATCGGTTCAATTTACTGGATGCCTTTCTAAAGTATACCGTATATCGAAAAGGGTTTCAGACCTAAATAAAGAGGATGCTTCCCGAAGTCCGATGACTTTCAAGAAGCATCCTCGATATTTTACAGAGTCACTCCAACCTCTTTTAAGCTCGGCAAAGCATCAATCGCACCGATTTTAGTGCACACGAGCGCCCCCACCTTATTGGCAAATGAGACAATATCACGCAGCTTCGCAAAATCTTCGGCTGCCGTCTGAATCTCATCCGTGCGCGCCAGCTGATACAGCGCTGCGCCGACAAACGCATCTCCCGCTCCCGTTGAGTCTATTGATGTCACCGGAATGCTCGGA
Organism: Bacillus sp. EB106-06-01-XG163; assembly: GCF_058791615.1. Taxonomy (NCBI): domain Bacteria; kingdom Bacillati; phylum Bacillota; class Bacilli; order Caryophanales; family Bacillaceae; genus Bacillus; species Bacillus sp. EB106-06-01-XG163. The sequence goes on along the minus strand of NZ_JBYTDS010000016.1, from coordinate 18,029 downwards.
ATGATGTCAATATCCTTCCCATTTGAAAGAAGGGTACCGCTTTTCCCGAGTGTCACCGCAACAATGCCGGCCCCGAGCTCATGAAGAACCGCAACACCTTCTTTATGATCCTTCGCACCGCTGATGATCTCAAGCTCTTCGTCACTGACTTTCACAAAATCACTTACGGCAACGGCTTTTTTTGCGGTGTTTATAAACTCTGAAACTCTTCCTTTCCATAAATCCTCACGGTAGTTAGGATCGAAGGAAATAAACTGTCCATTGTCTTTCGCAATCGACATCAGCCGTAAATAGGCTGAGCAAAACGGATCAGATAACAATGCCGTCGCTGACCCGAAATGAAGGATTTTGGCATCGTTTACCTTTTCCAGATCAATATCATCCAGCGTGAACAAAGCGTCCGCTCCTCTGTTAAACACAAAGTCGCGCTCCCCATTTTGTTTTAATGAAACAAACGCAAGCGTTGTAGGCGCTTTCTCATCCATGACGAGCATAGAGGTATCGACATGTGCGGCGTCCAATGTCTGCTTCAGAAAATACCCGAACGGATCTTTGCCTGTTTTTCCGCTGAAAGCCGCGTCTCCGCCCAGCTTAGCAATGGCTGCCGACACATTCGCCGGTGCGCCGCCGGCACTTTTTAAGAAATTACGCCCTTCCGTCAAATCAACATCCACATCGGTACAAAAGAAATCAATTAACAATTCTCCAATACAAATAACAGATTGGCTTCCCACATTATCACACTCATTTATCAATTCTCGATTATAGTTTCAGTATAGTGCTTTCTGTCATAAATACAACCGTTTACATAGAATATTTTAAATTTTACGTATACTTATCTGGCAGCCCTTTGTTCCAGATCAGACATCATCTGCTGATATTTTTTTTCAGTTAAAGGATAAAAAGAAATAAGAATAATAGACAGCAGAATGAACAATCCCGGGATGAGCGCATTCATATTTTTAATCGCATTCAATGACGAGGCCGTCTGATCGGTATTCGCGGCATATCCGGCGATTCCGAGATAAACGGCCGAAAATGACCCGGCTAACGCAACTCCGAGCTTATTGATGAAACTCATGCTCGAAATCACCACGCCATCAGCCCGGACTCCGGTTTTCCATTCCGCATAATCGACACAATCGGCAACCATTCCCCAAGCAAGCGTATTTAAAGGCGTCGTAAAAAATCCCGAAACGAAAAGCCAAAAGAAAATAAGCGGCAGCGAAGAATACGATGTAAACTGAAGGCCCGCATAAGAAATCAGCGATAGCGCCGCCGTGATGATCATAACCTGCTTCCGGCCCCGCTTCTCAGAAAAGAAAGGAATAAACAGATTGCTGATCAGCGCTGCGCCGAAAAACAACACGGTTCCTAAAAATACAAATTCCTTATGGCTGACGTTATACGTAAAATAGTACACCATCGTGCTGAGCTTAATGTTAAACCCAATCGCAAACGCCAAAAATGCAGAAACCAAAATGAGCAAAGGCTTGTTTCGGAACAAAACGGACAACGTTTTTTTCATTCCTTGTTTTTTTCTTTTTTCAGGCTGAATCCGTTCCCGCACAGTAAAGAAACTGAACAGATTCAACGCGATGCTCACCGCCGCATAGATAAGCGCCGTCATCTGAAATCCGAACGCCTGATCTTTCCCGCCGATGGCGTCCGCAAGCGGTGTCGCACAGGAAATCGATAACAGAATTCCGATATAAACCAAAATCATCCGGGTCGTCGTCAGAACCGTCCGTTCCTCTACGGAATTCGTCATCCGACCCGTTAAGCTGTTGACCGGAATCGTCTGCATGCTGAAGGACATCCCAAGCAGAATATAAGTGATGTACGCATAAACCATGTTCCCCGTCTCGCCGAAATGAGGGGTCGTAAAGCATAAAAACGTAAATAGCGCAAAAGGAAACGCCACCCACAAAAGATACGGCCTTGCCTTTCCCCACTTTGTATTCGTCTTGTCTAGAATCACGCCCATAATCGGGTCAAAAATAGCGTCCAGCACCCTTACGATAAGAAACAAAGCTGCGATGACCGCAGGCTTAATGCCGCCGACGTCTGTATAGTAGAATAATAAGTATGCGTTTACAAACTGAAAGATAATATTGTACGACATATCGCCGAATCCGTAGCCGATCCGTTCCATCCAGGACAGGCCGCGATGTTTCGTCTTTACTGCCGCTGCTTTTTCTGTTTCAATCATCATTTCCCACCCCAAGAATCCGTTTTCATTTTTGATAAGCAAGAGGGAGAATGCAAAGATCCTCCCCGTTCACTCAGCGATTTGGATACACCATCACTTTTAAGCATTCATTTTTGTATTGAAAGGCCCGTTCCATCGCCTCTTGCGTCTGCTCCAGCGGATATTGGTCCGTTACAAGATGCTTCGTGTCCACAATGCCGGAAGCGAGAAATTCAATTCCCTTCGGATACGTATTCGCATAACGGAAGATTCCGTATATATCAATCTCGTTATCTGCAATAAACGGCACATTGAGCGGGATCTCGTTCTGAGAAGGCAAACCGACAATCGCCAGTTTTCCGCCCCGGCGCACGGAAGCCAGTGCGGATTGCAATGCCGCCGGATTCCCCGCTGTTTCCCAGGCAGCATCAACGCCTCTGCCATTCGTGATCGTTTTGATTTCTTCACCGGCATCCTGTTCCCGGACATTGATGACATGCGTCGCGCCCATTTTTTTCGCGGCATCTAACCGCAGCTGCTCCAAGTCGGTCACAATGATTGTGCCTGCCCCGTATGCTTTCGCTGCCGCAACGGCCATCAGCCCCACAGGGCCCATTCCCATGATCGCAACCGTTGAACCGGGCTGAAGCTTCGTTCTCGAGGCCGCATGAATGCCGACAGAAAACGGTTCAATCAAAGCCGCATCTTCATAGGATAGTGAATCCGGAATCGAGAAAACAAAGTCCTGGCGCATTTTGATATATTGGACAAACGCGCCGTCAACCGGCGGTGTCGCCAAAAACTGTACATCCGGGCAAAGGTTATAACGCCCCTCCTTGCACGCCTCACAGCGTCCGCATGTGACACCGGGTTCGACGGCGACACGGTCTCCCACCTTGAATTGATCGACAGACGATCCGACGGCGGCAATTTCTCCCGCGCATTCATGACCGAGGATAAATGGTTTTTCCACTACATAATTGCCTATTCTGCCATTTGTATAGTAATGCAGATCAGATCCGCAAATTCCGACAGCCATCACCTTAATTAACACTTCATCATGATTGATGTCAGGCACGGGCAATGTTTCGATTTTGATTTCTCTCGTGTTGTGCATAACCGCCGCTTTCATGTTTTGAGGCACTGTGTGAGTCATTTGGCAAAATCCTTTCTCTGCTTTGAAATGTAAGTGCATACATTTTTATTTTCTCTATTACTGCCCCTATTTTATCTGCTTTTCCATACGTACAACAGCCTTTCCTGCTGTATAAAAGGACAGCCGCACTGTACTTTTTATTTTTTCATATACAAAAAACACTGAATTGATAAAATAGTACTAATAGGAGGTGCAGGCTAATGGCTGAACTTGAAAACCGGGCACAATTTGCAGAACTGCTGGCACCTGCCGTCAAATCGCTGAAACATCATCCTGATTTCAAAATTAAAAGGACAAAGAACGTAAAATCCGGACAGTCTTATATAGATCAAATCGCACTCCGAATAGGCGTTTCCTCTAACACGATCAAAAGCTGGATCGGACAGATGGGCGCAAACTACATTCCCGGACGAATTGACGACGGAAAGTTGTTCGGCATGGTCTGGATCATTATAGAAAAGACTGATATGGATCCTGAATGGCTGACCGGCCTTCTGGAAACCACCACCATTCCCGTCATCAAACCCGCATTGCCCGTTTGGACGGCGTCTTGTCTAAAAAAAGCAAAAATACTCCGGAAAGACGGATCATTCGGAGCGCCGAGTGATGACGATGTTGAAAAAGCAGTAAAGCGGCTGTTTCATGACAGACCAAGCCACGAAACGAATGCGCTTACAAGAAACTCCGTCACGCATAACTTACCGTCACGCCGGACGGGAAACTTTATCGGCCGCGGCTTTGATATAGAGGCGATTCGACAATGGATGCTGTCTCCGTCACCGGTCTGTTTAATCACAGGCTGGGCCGGCATGGGGAAAACAACGATCGCTCTTGAAGCAGCCTACCTTTGTGCCCGCAGTTCTACAGACTGGCCGGCATTCAACAGCATCATCTGGATCAGCGCTGACTGGAAAGGATTGAGCTTCAGCGATTTTTTAAACACGATCGCCTATCAGCTCGGACGCACCGAACAAATCGATAAATCAATCAACGAAAAACGGTTCGTCGTCCGCAATGCATTAGCCGCTCATTCAAATGAAAAACCGGTATTGCTGATCGTTGACAGCATCGATACAGCGGAACGTGACATTCACGAATTTATTATCGGCCTTCCGCAAGGCGTAAAAGTCCTCCTTACGGCACGGGAAAACGTAAAACAGACATACCGGGACGGCCTCGGGGAACTGGCGGCCATCCAGCTGAGCGGCCTTGAACAAACGGATGCCCTTGATTTTTATCATCAAGAAGTGCACCGCTGTCTGCAAACATGCAACCTCCCGCATAAACGGGAAAAGCTGGAGCAGCTGCTGCAGCTATCGCCTGACCTTAAGAATGAATTCATCTCGGCAGCCGCCGGCAACCCGAAGGCCATGGCACTGAGCATTGCATACATGTCAGACGACGACATCCCCGCTCCGCAGCTCATTCAAGAACTTAAACAAGCAGGCTACTCATTATTGGAATTGTTTGAGGTTCTCTTTGGCCGCACATGGGACAGATGTCATGAAGACACACGAAAACTATGGCAGACGCTTTGCTTTTTCGCTAAGCCCCCTGATGAGAAAAGCTTGGCTCAAGCGGCCGGATTAGACGTCCGGCGGTTTCATTACGCGATTGAGCAAATGCGGTCATATGCTTTAATACAGCCGGAACGAAGCGCAGGAAGTATTCAATATGCAGCCCATCAAACCGTTGTCGCTTACGGAGAACAGCACTTATCCGAAAATCACGAATTAGCAAAAGAAGCCCGCAGCCGCTGGGCGCATTATTATATTGATTATGCGGAAACCCATATAAAGCGGGAACAGCCCAATTCTGTCTATTGGAGCTACTTGCTGGGACGGAATTTAGAGCAAATGAAAAAGGAATGGCCGAACATCCTAAAGGTCATCGAATGGTCGGGCGAAACCGGACAACATGACATCCTGATTAAACTCATCATCCGCATCAGCCATTTTCTAAGCAGAATCAACCTGCCCCTGCGAATCGAATACGGATTAAAAGCCGCCGATGCCGCCCGTCAATCAGGCGAACACACGCGGGAAGCTTACTTTCGGATCGACACGGCAGGCTGGGCGCTGATGGAAGTCAACGATTCAGACGGAGCTCTCAGGCAAATAGAAGCCGGCCTGAAGATACTCGAACAATCAGGCGCGCCGGATCACGACGACTTGAAAGTATGGGGAACCGCCCTGCAATCGAGGCTGCTGTTAAAAATCGGAGAATCGGACAAAGCGGCAGCAATGCTGGACGGCATCAAAGATCAGCCCGTCTCGCCCATTATCCGGCACAGGGTTCTTCTGGTCCGCGGCGACCTGAGTTTCGCCCGCTCTCACTACGAAGAAGCCATCACATTATACGAAGCGGCAAACACAACCAGCGCCGCATACGGCGGCGAAAAAACGATAGAAGCCTATTTCAACCTAGGCATGGCTTACGTAAAGTGTGATCAGCTCGAAAAAGCGGAAAAAGCCTTTGAACAAATGCTCTATGACAAACACAACGCCAATCAAGTTGAGTTGATCTATTACTATTACGGAATGGCACAGCTCTTGTATCGTAAAGGAGAAAATAAGAAAGCGATGGAATCGAATCAGAAAGCAATCCGTTTGATTGATTCGTGGGAGCCTGGGATTGGGATTCGGAGTGAGGTGGAGCAAATGGATATTCTCATTTAAAAGACAACTACATTGCGGCTAGCGGTACGAGCTTTGAAAAACACTCATGACCTTGTTGTTTTTAAAGATAAAAAGGTATCTTTATCAGTACAGTAAATTGATTAAGATACCTTTATTGAAAAATTAATATTTCACAGAAAACAAATTTCTAAAGTTAAACTTTTTAACAACAAGAGGTTAATACTTATACAGCCGTATTAGTGCTGTACTGTAATATAATGTTTTAGTTCACCTGACCAATATCTTCCTCCCCATTCCTGTCCAACTTGCACATCATACTTACCTGCAGGAAGATTTTTCGTTGAAAAACTCACACGAAAATTACGTGAACCAATACGATGCAAAATATCTTTTCTGGCAATTACTTTACCTTTTTTATTTAATATAATTACTGAAAAACCATTATCTAAATCCCTAGCCAAAGTACCAGTAACCACAATGGAAGTAGCGCTTTTCGTATATGTATTAGCATCTGTTTTAAATTTAATTGTACCTTTCGAATCCATAGCTAATGCTTCTGACCCACCTGCGAAAATGGCAACTCCCAAAAGTGCTGCTGTAAACAGGGTCATTACTAACTTTTTCATCTTTAGAATTCCTCTTTTCTTTTTAATATTTTAAATCCACAGTTATAATAACATATTCTCCTAAAAAAACAGAGGTTTTTCCATATATTTCTCCTGAAAAACGAATACGTTTGATAGAAATTTATTAATATTAATGCAAATTTAAGATTCTTTTGAAAAAAATCTTGTTTGTTTCATAGCTTTGAAATGTATGGTGCTCTACTCTAACTTTTCTATTCACTTGCTACAAGGTCTAATATTTTATCAGCAAAAGCATTTGCAATAATTTCTCCCTTTTCTTCCGTATAATAAGGGACTTCCATTTGCATTGAACTCCTTAGGGCTACCCTTGCCGCTGTAATATCAGGATTATCTCCAATCATAATATTACTCGCATGAAGTCTCGAATTATTTCATTACTATTAAATTTATTTTTATAAAATAGCTTATATCCTGAAAAAACAAGACTATTATAATACTCTTGAACTGCATTTAAAATTGACTTAGTTTTATTATTTAATAAGATCTGTGCGATGAAAACTCTTTTTGTCCGAGATAACCTTAAGTATTTACAAAATGATCTAATGTTCCCTGTGTCAGTACAATTACCACACAAAAAACTAAGGGTAAGCGATTTTTGGCAGAGTACTCAACTCTCCCCTTTACAAATTTAAATTACGCACAAACCCCTTAATTATTTCTAATCAACATTCTATGGCTGGTGAGTTCAAATATTTCTTAATTCAAACTCTAGTTCTTCTTCCCTTTTTCAAGATCCAAACAAGTAATGCAATAAAAACGATGTTAATTATAAACGCAGAAATAACATAAGTTTCATCTGAAACGCCAATATACTTCCCTTTCGATTCTAAGAGATTCCTTACTTGCTTACCCCATAAAGAACCATTCAGCGAGCCATCGTCCGCTCCAAATGTAATTTGTGCTGTTTCCTTATTGCTGCTTGTAATATTAACACCATAAAATACTGTATACCTATTGTTATAAAAGATAGGCATATAAGAATAGTCAGAAACTAAAGGCTTTACCTTTTTGGCAGGTAATGATACGTACAAAATCGCAGAATAATTACCTATCCCTGTTTCAAATTGCTCAGCTTTAATAAACTTCGTGTTTGAAGGTAGATCAATATTATAAAAATGCTCAAAAATTTGAATATCTTCTTCCGAAAAATCTGTTAATTGGTAGTAATGAGGATCAATAATACATTTATGAAAATACCATCCATTAAACAATAAAAAAAAGGCACTTATTAAAATTACTAATACTGCCTTATATATAATCTTTAACTGTATCACAATGATATGCGCCCCCTCAATATGCATTATAACGCTTTTCCCAAAAGTAAATCAAAACAGCGATTTACTTTTGGGAAGAATTAATTATTCAAATTTTATTTTTTGTTTAAGGCAATCTGCAAAAGCTTGTGCAATTACTTGACCATCCTCTTGGGTATAATTCTTAACATTAAAATGATGTTTAAATTCCAAACATACAGGATTGTTGGTGTTTAAATAGTACTCTGCATCCTTAATAACTGCTTCAAATGAATTATTAAATCTGTTTTTAAAAAATTGAGAGTATCTTCTACTATAGCCGGTATTATAGTATTCTTCAAATACCTTGTAAACTGGTTGTGAGGTAATCCCTGTACTTGTATTCATAGCAAGGTTAACAGCGTCTACATCTCCTAGTAAATCTTGAATTCCAAATGTACCAATTTGACCTCCTATTAAATCTATTGCAGCATCATAAGTTGTTTTATAATTAGCATTATAACGGACAGTGTCTCCCCCTACTGTAATTAAATCACCTGCCCATCCTGCAAGATCTTGTATCATTCCTACAGAACTATGAATTATTGCATTAAAAGTGGCCATCATATGTGCGACATCTAGTGTCAGTTTAGAAAATGGATCTATCAGGATTCTCTTTTCTTGCCCCTTCAATACGTTATCAGCTATTTTAACAAAATCTGAGTCAATAAAATCCGCTGTTAAAATCCACAATAAACCATCATATTCATCTTTTCTTAGATACTGGGCAACTAATTCATTTGCCTGTTGAGTAATATTGCCGACCGGATTAGGTTTATTTACTTCCTTTTCAGTAACATAATCTACTGCTGTATTATATAAAACTTTTAATTGATCGAAGAACTTATTATTTGTAGTCGAGACAAAATTGTTACTATTTTCTTTATTATAAACTATAGAATTAACGCCTTTATCCTTGCCCGATGAGATATTATTATCAATCTCTATTTTCCCAGGCCCATCACCTATACTCCTTGTCTTTATTTGGTCAAATGCCCAATCAGTGGGAAGTGAATAGCCGCGGTTACCGCTAAATCCTGAAGACATATCACATACAAAACTACTGACCGAGTAACCGGCTGCGGCCACGCGACTACAAACATTTCTCGCGCCATAAATACCAATTTGATAACCACTATTGAGTTGGGCAAATGTCCTTTTAATTGCTTTAAAATAAGGGAGTATGCGACTGGTAACCTCACCGTCAACAGCGTCATAATCTACTGTAAAATAAATAATAGTATTTTCTTTAAAACCAAATCCCTTAGCCGCACCAACAGCTGCTCTGGCATCGAATACCCCTTGAGTTTCTGTAAAATAAGAAGCTTGAATTGAATTTCTCTCGTAAATTGGAAATACGCTAAGCCCTGCAGCAAATATAGTCTCTAATTCAGGCAACGTCATCTGATACGATCCAGTAAGGTATCTCCCAACCGTTGTATACCCGTTGGCTTTCAAAGTTGCTGCTCTGGCAGCATTAATTGGTGTGGCACAATCACAAGCTGTTCCTTTCCTATCTTCGTCACCTTTGCTTACTAAAAGAGATGCCCAGGTCTGCATTCCAGCTACTCCATCGGCAGGTAATGCTGAAAATTTTTGAAAGTTAATAAGTGCTGTTCTCATATTTTCATCGAAGATACCATCAAATCTTCCTGGATTACGATTATTACAGTACAAAGCATATTGTAAGAGCTTTACAAAATTAGCTTTTGTGCTCCCCATTGAAATTGTTGGGCATTTTGATTTTGTAGCAGGTCCAAATGTTCCAGTTGGTTCTGCTATTCCTTCTTCGACCTGGAGTGCATAAATTAAAGCCTCATTAGTTTGTCGGGAGTATCTACCATCACATGGATTAAGGCCAGTAACCTTATAATATTTCCGATTCAACTCTTGTTGAATATTACGAATTTTGGCATCTCCTACGTTTACAAAAGCGTCCATATTTAATAACGCTTTAAAGATTATGGGAGTTGCAATTCCATCTTGATTAGACAACCCTGCATCAGTTTGAAATTTTTTTATAGCAGCCTTTGTACCATCACCATAGGTTCCTGTAAAACCAGTTGGATTATATCCCTTGCAATACAATGCACCTTGAAGAATCATAATTTGATTTCTTGTTTTTTCATTCGAAGAATTAGATTTAGTTGATAATGTAGGACATTTTGCCATAGTAGCTGGTCCAAATGTTCCAGTAGTTGACGTAATTCCTTCTTCAATTTGTAATCCTGTAATCAAAGCTTCAATCACAGGCCACCCTGTTTTTCCATTTTCATCAATTTTCACATAACCTGGCTTGTTCAAGTAAACAAGATTAACCCATTGTTGAACTTTTCGTACCATTTCATCCATAGTTTCCACTCCTTATTTTTTGTTAGTAAAGTACTTTCATTTAAAGGTGGCAAACGTATGACAAAATAAGAGTATCTACTTTTACTTCAAAAGATGTAAAGAATAAAAATCAGCAAATCGCCTATGAGTAAATCCTTTTAAAAGATTTGTAACAAAGTCATATGCCTTGATGCTAACTTGAATAAATGAGAATAATTTATTCGTAATTTGAGATGAATGATAGAAATAAAAAAAAGCCCCTCACAAATTCATTGAACTTGTGAGAGACTTCGATATGGCGTTACATCTGGCAAACCCTTATGTCTAAACAGGGATCTTAATTTCTTACATCATTCCGCCCATACCGCCCATGCCGCCCATGTCAGGCATTCCTGCGCCGCCGGCGTTTTCTTCCGGTTTGTCAGCGACAACGGCTTCAGTTGTTAAGAGCATTGCTGCTACAGAAGCTGCGTTTTGCAGAGCAGAACGTGTCACTTTTGTCGGGTCAACGATACCTTTTTCGATCATGTTTACCCATTCGCCAGTTGCAGCGTTGAAGCCTACGCCGATTTTTTCGTTTTTCAGGCGCTCAACGATGACAGATCCTTCAAGACCAGCATTGTGCGCGATTTGACGGATCGGCTCTTCAAGCGCGCGAAGCACGATGTTGATACCTGTTTGCGCATCGCCTTCAGCTTCCACTGCAGCGACTTTGTTGTATACGTTGACTAGCGCTGTACCACCGCCGGATACGATGCCTTCTTCAACAGCTGCGCGAGTTGAGTTGAGTGCGTCTTCGATGCGAAGTTTACGCTCTTTCAGCTCAGTTTCAGTCGCAGCGCCGACTTTGATGACAGCTACGCCGCCGGCAAGTTTCGCAAGACGCTCTTGTAATTTTTCTCTGTCGAATTCAGAAGTTGTTTCTTCCACTTGAGCGCGGATTTGGTTGACGCGTGCAGCGATTTTTTCAGTGTCGCCGGCGCCTTCTACGATTGTTGTGTTTTCTTTCGTTACCACAACTTTAGAAGCGCGTCCCAATTGTCCGATTTCAGTAGATTTCAGGTCAAGGCCTAAGTCTTCTGTGATTACTTCTCCGCCTGTAAGAACAGAGATGTCTTCAAGCATTGCTTTACGGCGGTCACCGAAGCCAGGAGCTTTAACGGCAACAGCGTTGAATGTGCCGCGAAGTTTGTTGACAACGAGTGTAGCAAGCGCTTCACCTTCAACATCTTCAGCGATCAGAAGCAATGGTTTGCCTTGCTGTACAACTTGCTCAAGCACAGGAAGGATTTCTTGGATGTTTGTGATTTTTTTGTCTGTGATTAAGATGTAAGGATTGTCAAGAACCGCTTCCATCTTATCAGAGTCAGTCACCATGTAAGGAGACGCATATCCGCGGTCGAATTGCATACCCTCCACAACTTCAAGCTCAGTTGTGAATCCTTTAGACTCTTCGATTGTGATGACGCCGTCGTTTCCTACGCGCTCCATTGCTTCAGCGATAAGGCTTCCGACTTCCTCATCAGCAGCAGAGATCGCAGCAACCTGAGCGATAGACTCTTTGCCTTCGATCGGCTTAGAAATTTCTTTTAAGTTTTCGATTGCTACAGTCACGGCTTGTTCCATACCTTTACGCACGCCGACAGGGTTAGCCCCCGCAGTTACGTTTTTAAGGCCTTCGCGGATCATAGCCTGCGCAAGTACAGTCGCAGTCGTCGTACCGTCACCGGCAACGTCGTTTGTTTTGCTGGCTACTTCAGCTACAAGCTTCGCACCCATGTTTTCAAACGCATCTTCAAGTTCAATTTCTTTTGCGATTGTCACACCGTCATTTGTAATTAACGGAGAACCGAATTTTTTCTCCAGAACCACGTTGCGTCCTTTTGGCCCTAAAGTTACTTTTACAGCGTCAGCAAGCGCATCGACACCGCGAAGCATAGCGCGGCGTGCTTCTTCACTAAACTTAATATCTTTTGCCATGTTAACGAAACCTCCTCGAATTTTTAAAAATATTTATTTGCTTAGCCGATAACAGCTAAAATGTCGCTTTCACGTAAGATTAAGTATTCAGTACCTTCGTATTTCACTTCAGTACCGGCGTATTTTGAGAAGATAATGCGGTCGCCCTCTTTTATTTCTAAAGCAACGCGCTCTCCGCTTTCCAACACGCGACCTGAACCGGCTGCCACGATTTTGCCTTCTTGCGGCTTTTCTTTTGCAGAATCCGGTAATACGATTCCGCTGGCAGTTTTTTCTTCAGATTCTACGAGTTCAATGACAACGCGATCACCTAATGGCTTTAACAATGTAATAACCTCCTCAATAGTATGAATATGTAATTTTAGCACTCAGCTCTAAAGAGTGCTAACACAGTTATTATAATAAAGAATCTCACTTCCAATTTCAAGTCATAAGAATAAAAAATTTTCACGCTTACATGATTCTCTCTCACACTGATTTTCTCCTTTTTTCACGTCAAGTTCACTTGTGTTACAATAAGAACAAATAACTTGATTTTATAGGATAAAGGAGTACATATCATTTGAGAAAACAGTATTGGTATATCATTTTGACATATGTTATCATGCAGCTTTCCGCATTGATCGGCATTCCTTTAATGTACAAATTCGGCTATGCGGGCGGGCACCCTACGAATGCGAATCTCACCATGGCTCAGGGGATTTATTCCGTCGTAAGCTTTTTTATCTGCCTGATTATCGTTCTCTTGATTTTGAGAACCGCGCCGAAGCAGACATTAAGAAACGGGAAGAAAGCATCCGCCGGCATGTCCGTTCTCTGGGCGGTCGCGGGAATATGGCTCGCTTTATTTTCTCAGGGAATCGCCGGGATGATTGAGCAGTATGTCTTTCATGTGGGCAGCGGTTCCGAAAACACGAAAGCCATTCTTAACATTATTAAAGCCATGCCGCTCATGATTATCGTTTCTTCTATCGTCGGGCCGATTCTTGAAGAAATCATTTTCCGGAAGATCATTTTCGGTGTATTATATGAAAAAACGAATTTCTTTATCGCCGGACTGATCAGTTCCGTCATTTTCGGCATTGTGCATCAAGACCTCACGCACCTGCTGCTGTATACGGCCATGGGCTTTACCTTTGCGTTCTTGTATGTGCAGACGAAACGGATTATTGTGCCGATATTCGCCCATGTCATGATGAATACCATTGTCGTGGTCATGCAGCTCGGCCCCGCCCAAAAATATATTGAACAGCATAGTGAGCAAATGCAATTAATTATTGGAGGATTGTTTGTATGAGGAACCCAATGACTTGGGGCTTGATTTATTTCGCAGTCGGCTGTATCTTTACGTATTTGGCCGCAAGCTCTCCGGGAAGCATGTGGTCTTTTTATTCCATACTGCTGATGGTTTTCGCCGCTTATAATATCAGCATCTCGTTTAAAATGTTCGCCTTCTCATTTAAAGTGAAAAAAAATCAAAAATAAAAGAAAAGCCATTTCTCATCATTGAGAAATGGCTTTTTTTATGCTGATACGTCCTGATCGGATTCACTGCTGGTCTGCCTTTTCCGATACGCCGCTTTTGAAATCAGGATACTGACCTCGTATAAAATGCAAAGCGGAATGGTAATCATCAAGTGAGACAGCAGCTCAGGCGGCGCAATCATCGCGGCGATCACAAGCAGCACAAAATACGCGTACTTCCTGATCTTCGATAAAAACATCGGCGTGATAACACCGAGTCTCGTTAAAAACATGATCAGCACCGGCATCTGAAACAGCAGTCCGAACGGAATCGTCAGCTGCAGCAGAAAATGAAAGTACTCGGTGATCCCGATCACCTGGTTGACATCGAGGTCATTCGAGACCCGCTTCATAAAATCAACGACCAGCGGAAATAAAATATAATAAGAAAACGACACACCGCCGACAAACAGCACGATCGAAATCGGAATATAGCTGAGTGTTACTTTGCGCTCCTTCTCATACAGACCCGGGCTGACAAACGCCCAAATCTGATAGAGAATAATCGGCGAAGTCAAAATGATGCCGATGATAAACGCGAACTGCAAAAAGATAAACAGCGGATCCGTCAGGTTAAAAGCATTAAGGGTGAGCTCTTTTACTTCATCGGCTTTTTGAAGATACACAATGATAGGTTTTGCCAGAAAAAAGCCGGCAATAAAGAAAACCGTAAAGGATAACGCCACAATCAGCAATCGTTTCCGAAGTTCGGCAATATGCTCCACAAGCGTCATTTGATTCACTCTCATACGCGTCATCCTATCTTACTGTTCTTCTTTCTTTTTTTCCTCTTCTTCACCGGCTAATCCCTTAGTAGCGTTCTTAAATTCACGAAGCGTGTCCCCCGCCGCTTTTCCTAATTCGGGAAGCTTCTTCGGACCGAAAATAATCACCGCCACCACACCGATAACCGCCAGGCTTCCAGGACCGATCATGTGCAGCTCCTCCTTTCGCTATTCAATTTCTTCCAAAACAGAATAATGCTTCAAGAAATAAACCAATGATTGAAGCTCTACAGCTAAATCTATATGATGAATTCGAATGTGATCCGGCACATTCAAACGGGCCGGCGTAAAGTTAAGGATTCCCTTGATTCCGAGCGACACGAGCCGGTCGGTGATTGACTGGGCGGCAACCGCAGGAACGGTAAGAATCGCCACGGGTTCATCCTTAATGTGAAGCTCTAAATCATTAAGATCAAAGACAGGCACACCGCCTACCTCAGTTCCTATTTTACTCTGATTCACATCAAAAGCCATAGATATTTTTGTGTTATTATTTTTTGTGAAATTATAGTGAAGAAACGCCGTCCCTAAATTCCCGACACCGATCAAAATGACGTTCGTCGTTTCATCCTGATCCAGTGTTTTTCTGAAAAATGACAGCAGGTAATCCACATTATAGCCGTATCCTTTTTTGCCGAGCGCCCCGAAATAGGAAAAATCCCGGCGGATCGTGGCCGAATCGACTTTTACCGCGTCGCTCAGTTCAGCGGATGAAACGCGCTGTTTTCCTGACGCGTGTAAATTCTTTAAAAAGCGATAATAAAGCGGCAGCCGTTTTGCCGTCGCCTGTGGAATTTTTGATTGATCCTTGTTCATGATTGGTCCTCCACTTTATACTCAGATGCATCTCTTTTAAAATCACCGTTTTTGCCTCCTGTCTTTTCCATGAGGCAGGTCGGGCCGATGACCATTCCTTTATCCAGCGCCTTGCACATGTCATAAACGGTCAAAGCGCAGACTGAAGCGGAAGTTAGCGCTTCCATTTCCACACCTGTACTCCCTTTCGTTTTTACGCTTGCCTGTATATGAAGAACGGCTTCGGAATCCTTTTCCTCCCAGCCGAATGAAATGTCGACGCTGCTTAAAGAAAGCGGGTGGCACATCGGGATAATCGCTGACGTCTGCTTTGCGGCCATAATTCCTGCCACCTGTGCGACAGCCAGCACGTCTCCTTTTCCGATCTCGCGGTTTTTGATTCTGCTGTACACGTCATGCTTCATGTGTACGCTGGATATCGCAGCGGCAGTACGGACTGTTGAAGATTTATCGCTTATATCCACCATGCGGGCACGGCCTTCTTCATTAAAATGAGAAAATCCATTCATATTTAAACTCTCCTTACTTCTGATCATACACTATTTTCTCCCTGATGTCTTATCCTATAATGTTCCAATTCTGATGTATTGTTTGCTGACAGCAGGTTGATAAGCTACACTTAACTTATTATAACAGAGGTGAAATAATATGATGATCTTACAAATTAATCAGCTATCCAAATCTTTTGGCGCTGATCCTATTTTAAACAATATAAAGCTTGAAGTCAGATCTCGGGATCGCATCGCCATAGTAGGCAGAAACGGAGCCGGCAAATCAACTCTCCTTAAAATTATCGCAGGTCACCTTTCATATGAAAAGGGTGAATTAATCAAACCGAAAGAATTAACGATGGGATATCTTGCCCAGCACACAGGCTTGGAATCCCAGCTTACCATAAAAGAAGAACTGCTGAGTGTTTTTGATTTCCTGAAAGCAATGGAAAAAGAGATGCGCTCTATTGAAGAAAAGATGGCCACGGCCGCCCCCGCGGAGCTTGAGACGCTGATGAAAACCTATGACAGGCTTCAGCAGGATTTCAAGGATAAAGGCGGCTATCAATATGAAGCGGACGTCCGATCTATCCTTCACGGACTCGGCTTCGGAAAATTTGACGATTCCGTGAAAGTGCAAAGCCTGAGCGGCGGCCAGAAAACAAGGCTTGCGCTCGGAAAACTGCTGCTGACCCAGCCTGATCTGCTTATTCTGGATGAACCGACGAACCATCTCGACATCGATACGCTTACATGGCTTGAGCATTATTTACAGGGATATTCAGGCGCCATTCTGATCGTCTCCCACGACAGATACTTTCTTGATAAAGTCGTCAGTCAAGTGTATGAGGTCTCACGGACAGAAAGTAAAAAATATCTCGGCAACTACAGCGCCTATTTAGAACAAAAAGCTGAGCAGTATGAGAAAGACCTGAAGCTGTATGAAAAACAGCAGGACGAAATCGCCAAGCTTCAAGATTTTGTCGACCGCAATCTGGCCAGAGCTTCTACAACGAAAAGAGCTCAAAGCAGACGAAAACAGCTTGAACGGATGGACGTCATGGCAAAGCCGCTCGGGGATGAAAAATCAGCCGCCTTCCGTTTTGACATTACAAAACAGAGCGGAAACGACGTCCTGCGCGTACAGGATGTTTCCATCAGCTATGACGGCCAGCCGCCGCTCTTGAAAAACCTGACCTTCGGCATTACAAGAGGCGAAAGCGCCGCCCTCGTCGGACCGAACGGAATCGGCAAATCAACCTTGCTGAAAACCATTATGAACACGCTCAGCCCCGAATCCGGATCGATCACGTACGGTTCCAATGTCACAATCGGCTATTATGATCAGGAGCAGGCTGAACTGACCTCGTCCAAACGCGTGCTGGACGAGCTGTGGGATGAATATCCGGACATGCCGGAAAAAGAGATCAGAACATGCCTCGGCAACTTCCTGTTCAGCGGAGACGATGTCCTGAAACCGGTCCGCTCGTTAAGCGGCGGGGAGAAAGCAAGAGTCGCGCTTGCCAAGCTGATGCTTCAAAAAGCAAACTTTCTCATCCTTGATGAACCGACAAACCACCTTGACCTGGACAGTAAAGAGGTGCTGGAAAACGCCCTGATCGACTACCCGGGAACACTGTTATTTGTATCGCATGACCGCTACTTTATTAACAGGATCGCCACAAGAGTGCTGGAGCTGTCACCTGATCATGCAGAAGAATATTTGGGAGACTATGACTATTACACCGAGAAAAAAGCCCAGCAGCTGGAACTGGAAGAAATGAAGCGGCAGGAAAAGGAGCAGGCTCAGCCTGCCGGCAAGGTTAAACAGGATACGAAAAGAACTTACGAGGAAGAAAAAGAATGGAAGAAGAAAGAACGGCAGCGCCTGAGACGCATTGAAGAAATTGAAACAGCCGTCTCATCCGCCGAAGAGAAAATCAGCGCCAATGAGGAGCTACTGTGCGATCCTGACGTGTATCAGGATCATGAAAAGGTACAGACCATTCATGCGGAGAATGAAGCTCTGAATCAAGAGCTCGAAAACTTATTAGCAGAATGGGAGGAACTCTCCTCAGAAGAATAAAAAACGTCAAGCACCTGGGACTGCCCCCCGTTTTTGAGACAGGGGTCAAAACACCTTTTAAACAGCCAATTGCCGATAGTTTATCGGTGAT